>JADYZA010000104.1 GCA_020853375.1 Verrucomicrobiota bacterium
ATGCCCGCTCTTTGATTCCTTATTTAGCCGACACGGTTCCCGGCTGGTTCCAAGCGGTTCTGACACTCTACAACGCCGAAGGTGTCGAGGTGGCCTATGACGACGATTACCGGTTTGATCCCGATCCAGTTCTGATCTACACGGTGCCGCAGAATGGAGACTACACTCTTTCCGTTCGCGATTCGATTTACCGTGGCCGTGAAGATTTCGTTTATCGAATTTCTATAGGGGAAACGCCGTTCATTGAACAGATTTTTCCTTTGGGAGGAACGATTAACAGCGAGTTGGATGTGAGCCTTTCAGGGGCCAATCTGCCTGTGAAAAAGATGAAAATGCGGACGGGTGATGATGCTTCTGGCGTACAGCAAGTTCGTGTCGCAAACGACGGAGTTTTTTCCAATGCTCGGGATTTCGGAATTTCCTCGCTACCCTCAAGTCTGGAGCGCGAACCGAACAACCTGTTTACGCAGGCGCAGGCCGTCACGAACTCAACAGTTATTGACGGAAGGATTGCCAGTCCGGGCGATCAGGACTGGTTTTCCTTCAAAGGAAATAAGGGAGATGATGCGAACGTTGAAGTTTCCGCCAGACGTCTCGGATCTCCGCTGGATGCGAAGCTGGTTCTATTGGACGCACAGCGTAAAGAGCTTGCCGCCAGCGACGATGCGGAAGACAAAAGCTACGGACTTCTTACGCATCACGCCGATTCCCGGATTAATTTCAAGCTGCCTGAAACCGGAACCTATTTCGTACGCCTGACTGATCTTCAAGGAAAGGGCGGCCCTGAATATGCGTACCGGTTAAGGATTGGCGAAGAGCAACCTGATTTCCAGTTGCGAATTGTTCCATCCAGTTTGCGTGTTCCGCGCAACGGCACGGCTATTGCGACCGTTCATGCCATCCGCACCGGCGGATTTGCTGGGGAAATAAACCTGTCCGTTCTAAACGCTCCTGAGGGGATTGAACTTCAGCGGGCGACGATTCCTGCGGGAGTCGACTCCGCCCGGATCGTCATTGCGGCAGGATCACGCGCGCAGGAGCAAATGACCGCTCTCGACATAGAAGGTGCGGCGAACCTTGGCTGGCAGACCTCGAGACATCGCGCCGTGCCGGCTGAAGATATGATGCAGGCCTTTATTTACCGTCACCTAGTGACTTCGCAGCAATTACTCGTTCAAATCACCGAACCTGCCGAAGCAACTGTGGCACTTGATCTTCCCAGAGACGGCGTGTTCCGCGCCCGCCCCGGAAGTAAAATCATTTTGAATTCAACCGTGAAGTGGCTGAGCCGTCCACGGAAAGGAGTCCGGCTGACATTGGCTGAGCCTCCTGAATGGCTGGCTTTAAAAACCAGCTCATTGACCGCGCGCGGCGGCGAAATTATGTTTGAAGTCAGTCCAAACGCCGAACCCGGCGACAAGGCAACTGTGCTTCTCAATGGAACCGTGCGGATTGAAAAATTACCCGAAGATCCAGACTATAACCCCATCGAAAAATTTAAGAACAGCCAAGCCATTGATTTCACCATCGACGCCATTTCTGTGGAGATTATTAATTGAAAGGATCCGTTTTGACCGCGCAAATTTCAAAAACCAGCTGTGACACAGACACCGCCACACTTCGCCTTGCCTCGCATGCTGAGCATTGTATCACCGTGCAGTCCGGACAGAACATGAACCGGCTCCTGCGCGGAACGGCGGAAGGGCTGAACGCCAAAATTCTGAGTCAGTTCGTATTCGCCGGAACACAGCACTATCCGGAATTCATTGCCGAAACCGGCAATGCGGGCTGGCCGGTTGTCTGGTTGCAGGGCGATGCCTGCAAAGACGGCGGCATGTATTCCATGCAAGCCGTCGCGGTTTCCGGATTGAATCCAAAACCCGTCCGGTTCGCCGGGCGTGACATCGGGTTTGTTTATGAAGATGCTCACGCTCGCTACTGCCGGTTGCGGGGAATTCTGCCGTCCAGCATTTTTGACTCACGCGAGGAACAGACGCTTTCAGTTTACCGGAATATCCAGGGAATTCTCGACGGTGAGGGTTTCCGGTTCACCGATATTATAAGAACATGGATTTATCTGGATCACCTTCTGGACTGGTACGGGCCGTTCAACACGGTTCGCACCGACTTTTTTAAAGCGCACGGAACATTTGAGCAGATGGTTCCGGCCAGCACCGGAATCGGAGCGTCCAATCCGTTTGGTGCCGCCATCACAATGGACGTGCTGGCGGTTCAGCCGAAGGATCGCCGTCTGAAAATCACGGAAGTTTTGTCGCCGCTTCAGAATCCGGCGCTGGACTATAAAAGCTCATTCAGCCGGGCCGTCGAGATGGATTATCCAACCCACCGTAACCTGCTCATTTCCGGAACCGCCAGCATTGATCCGGACGGCAGAACGGTTCACCAGAACGATCCGGAAAAACAGATTCGGCTCACGATGGATGTGGTGAAAGGCATTCTGGAGTCGCGCGGCATGGACTGGAGCGATCTCTTCCGCGGAATAGCGTACTTTAAAGACATGCAGTATCTATCAGTCTACCGGCGTGTCGCGGAAGATCTCAAAATCCCCCGTTTCCCGCTGGCCGTTTCGCACGCCGACGTCTGCCGCGACGATCTTCTCTTCGAAATCGAAGTCGATGCAGTGAAACTCACCTGAGGATTTTTCCAAGGGTTGGAAAAAACAGCAAGACGCCATATCTTGATTTCCAATGCTTGAAAAGAAATCTTCCAAGGCTTGGAAGGAACGGCTAAGTTTCTTCCATGATCGGGAAGCGAGTCAACGAAGAGGGCGGAGTTTACAGTGTGCGGGCCAAAGACCTGCCCAAAGCGCTTCAACCGCGCGAAAAATTCGACCGTCTCGGCCCGGAAAACCTTTCGGAATCCGATCTTCTCGCATTGATTCTCCGCACCGGAACGAAAGGACTGAACGTTGTCGATCTGGCCGAAACGATTCTGATTCAGTACGGCTCGCTCAGCGCGCTTTCCAAGGCATCGGCGGCGGAACTGAAAAAAGATTTTCCAGGCATTGGAAAAGAGAAGGCCAAACTGCTCAAAGCCGCGCTCGAGATCGGTCGGCGGCTTGTACAGGAAAACGTTGGCGAACGCCCGCATATTGCTTCTCCGGAGGAAGCGGCCGCCGTTTTGCGTGAACGCGCCCGCAGTCTGGATCGCGAAGTTTTCTGGGTGCTTCTACTCGATACAAAAAACCGGCTGATGGCGCCGCCGTTCGATGTCTCAAAAGGAACGCTCAATTCCAGTCTGGTGCATCCCCGCGAGATTTTTAAACCGGCCATTCAGCACTCCGCCGCCAACGTTATTCTGGCGCATAACCATCCGTCGGGCGATCCCTCGCCGTCTTCCAACGATATCCGCATCACGAAAAAGCTGATTGAGGCTGGCAAAACCATGGAAATCAAAGTGCTCGATCACTTGATTATCGGTCGCAAAACCCGCGATGGCGCCACCGACTTCTTCAGTATTCGCGAAAGCGGACTGGCTGAATTCGACGGAGCCCAGAAAGAACTTGAATGCGGGCTCTAAATGGCAATAATCCGTCCCATCTTCAGGGCAGGGTGAAATTCCCGACCGGCGGTAAAGTCCGCGAGCCGCAAGGCAGATGCAGTGTGATTCTGCAACCGACAGTAGAGTCTGGATGAAAGAAGATAAATGAATGCGAGAACCTTTCTGCCCTGAAAGACCTTTTGGTTTTCAGGGTTTTCGCGTTTTAAGGACGGTTGATTATGAGCAAGATGTTATTCGATCCGATGGATGAGATTCTGGACGCGCTACGGCGCGGCGAAATGGTTTTGATCACGGACGATGAAAGCCGGGAGAACGAAGGCGATGTGATTTGCGCCGCCGAGACCTGCACGCCGGAACAGATTAATTTTATGATCACTCACGCCCGCGGACTGGTTTGTGTTCCAGTCACTGCGGAGCGGGCCGCGCATCTGGGACTGAAGCGGATGAATGTTTCGCACGAAGGCGATAAATTCAAAACCGCGTTCACCATTTCCGTCGATGCCGCCGACAGCACGACCGGAATCAGCGCGGCGGAACGGGCTCATACCGTCCGTATGCTCGTTGATAAAAATACGCGCCCGGAACAACTGGGGTGCCCGGGACACATCTTTCCTCTCATCGCGCTGCCCGGCGGTGTGCTGACAAGAGCAGGTCATACCGAAGCGACGATTGATCTGACCCGCATGGCCGGGCTTCAGCCCGCCGGTGTGATTTGCGAAGTGACGAATGACGATGGCACGATGGCACGTTTGCCGGAGCTGATCAAATTCGCGAAGAAACACGGATTGAAAATGACATCCGTCGCGGAAATCGCCCGATACCGCTACGTCAACGAAAAGCTGGTGAATATGGAGCGGCAGGTGAAGATGCCGACAGAGTGGGGCGACTTCACCCTGCGAATCTATAGTTCCGTCGTGGACGATAAAGACCATCTGGCGCTGTTTATCGGACATCCGACTCCGGAAAAACCGAATCCGCTGGTGCGAGTTCATAGCGAATGCCTCACCGGCGACGTGTTCGGGTCACAGCGCTGCGACTGCGGCCCGCAACTTCAGCACGCGATGCAGATGATCGGTGAGTACGGCTATGGCGCGCTGGTTTATATGCGGCAGGAGGGCCGTGGAATCGGGCTGACCAAAAAAATTCACGCCTACGAGTTGCAAGATCAGGGACTGGATACCGTTGAGGCGAATGTGAAGCTTGGATTCGCTCCAGACCTGCGCGACTACGGAATCGGCGCACAGATACTCAAAGATTTACAAATGACGCAAATCCGGCTCATTACCAATAATCCGGCCAAGATCGAGGGGCTGGATAAATACGGCATTGAGATTGTCGAACGGGTGTCAATTGTGCTTCCTTCAACGCCGCACAACACGCGTTACATGAATACGAAACGCGATAAAATGAAACACATGCTGTAGAGAATGAACCTATGGGAAAAGGCATTTCAAAAAAAGAGCTGGATGCAAGCGGACTGAAGTTCGCGATCGTCGTCAGTCGCTTCAACGAAGAATTGACCCGGCAGCTGGCGGACGATGCCTTCCAATGTTTGGAAGAAAACGGCGCCAAGGTTGCGGACATTGGAATTTTTCAGGTGCCGGGCGCGTATGAAATCCCGGTGGTGGTTAGCGAGCTGGCAAAAAGTCGAAAATATGACGCGCTGATCGCGCTGGGTGTGGTGGTGGAAGGCGAAACACCGCATGCGCAGATGATCGGCGATTCAACCGGTATCGCATTGCTTGATATTGCCCGTGAACACGGCGTCCCGGTGATCAATGAGATTGTCGGAACGCGCAACTGGGAACAGGCTGTGGCGCGTTGCACCCGCAGTAGAACAAGTCGCGGCTGGTACGCCGCGGAGGCCGCCATTGAAACCGCGAATATTTTGAAAACCATAAAAGGATCTAAATGACTAAAGTGACGGGTCGCCGACAGGCGCGTGAGTGGGCAGTGCAGTTTTTATTTCAGACGGAGTTTAATCCCGACGATCTGGAGTTGGCTTTGATTGATTTCTGGAATGATCCTGAGAAGAAACCTGCGGAGCGGGATCTGACCTACGTCAACGAAGTGGTGCGCGGTGTTCTTGAGAAACAGCGCGAGCTCGACCGGACAATTTCAAAGTATGCGCAAAACTGGGACATCGACCGCCTCGGTGTGCTCGACCGGATTGTGATGCGCTTGGCGACCTACGAAATGCTTTTTCGCAACGACATCCCTCCGGTGGTTTCAATTAACGAGGCGGTCGAAATCGCCAAAGCATACATCAGCAAAGAGTCCGGCCGTTTTGTTAACGGGGTGCTCGACCGGATTCAGAAGGAACTCACCCGGCCTTCGCGCACAAATACGCCGCAATGATTTCTCACGAACCATTCATGCAACGGGCGCTCGCGCTGGCTCGGCGCGGCGAGGGGCTGACGCGGCCCAATCCGCCGGTTGGCGCGGTGCTGGTGCGGAATGGAAAGATCATTGCCGAAGGCTTTCACAAAAAGGCGGGCGGCCCGCATGCCGAGGTGAATTGTCTTAAGTCGGCAACCGGCGATCTGAAATCTGCAATTCTCTACGTGACGCTTGAACCTTGTTCAACGCAGGGTCTCACTCCGCCTTGCACTGAATTGATTCTGGCCTGCGGCATCCGCCGCGTGGTGATCGGCGCGAAAGATCCTAATCCGGTACACGCCGGACGCGGTATCCGGATTCTGCGCCGAGCCGGGGTTGAGGTGACTACCAATGTCTGCCGGGCCGAAGCTGAGGCGTTGATTGCTCCGTTCGCCAAACGCATTCTCACCGGAATGCCTTTTGTGACGCTTAAACTGGCTTCGACCCTTGACGGACGGATTGCGGACGCTTCCGGAAAGTCCAAATGGATCACCGGCCCGCAGGCGCGGGCGAAAGTGCAGGAGCTGCGCCGCTCCGCAGATGCCATTATGGTCGGTGCCGGAACGGTTCGCGCGGACAATCCATCGCTCCTGCCTCGCCCGGCCAAAGGTCGCGCGCCGTTACGCGTGGTGGTCGGCTCAACTCTTCAGGCCAATGCTAAAGTTCTGACGGATGAAGCCTCGCAGCGGACGCTGGTAATGAATGGTCCGCTCAAGAAAATTCTGCGTGATCTCGGTAAGCATGGCGTGATGCACGTGCTGTGCGAAGGCGGCGGCGAGCTGGCTGGATCGTTGGTGCGCGCCGGGCTGGTGGATGAATTCGCGCTGTTTATCGCGCCGTCGCTGCTTGGCGGCGACGGGATTCCAATGGTTGGAAAAAAGGGGTGGCCACTGTTCGGAATTCCGCTTTTAAATTTCCAGACCTTGGAAAAATGCGGAAAAGATGTTTTTATCAGAGCCGTACCGCTCGGGAGAAAATAATGTTTACAGGGATTATTCAACGGCTTGGAACGATTGTGGATGTGAAGATGCACGGCGCGGCCGGACGGGTTACGCTCAAACCGAGCCGTCCGTTCGATGCGCCGGTTAATCTGGGCGACAGCATCGCCGTGAACGGAGCCTGCCTTACTGTTGCCGCGATCGAGGGCGCAAATTTTTGTTTCGATGTGCTCACGGAAACGTTTGATAAGACCAATCTCGGCGAAAAAGGGCCGGGCTCGGTGGTGAATCTGGAACGTGCGCTGGCGCTGGGCGATATGCTCGGCGGCCATATTGTGACCGGCCATGTGGACGGAACCGGACGGGTTCGCCGGGTTGATCAGGTTGACCGCGATTGGAAGTTCGAGATCGAATGCGCACAGAACCTGCTTATGTTGATGGTGTCGAAGGGGTCGATCGCTCTGGACGGTATCTCTCTGACGGTTGCGGAACTCAAAAAGGACGCTTTTGTGGTTCATATTATTCCGCACACGCTGGAAGAAACCGACATGTCGGAGTTTAAACCCGGAACAAAGGTGAATTTGGAGGCCGACATTCTCGGAAAGCACGTACAGCGTATTCTCGAGTTTGGCGGAGGTCAGGATTATCGTGTCAGGTTTGAGAACAACTAATTAGGAGTCATTATGGACCGGAAAAGAATTCTGCTCGTTGATGACGAAGAAGCCATTCGGAAAATGGTTCGTGTGATTTTGGGCGATGAACTTTACGAGTTTGCCGAAGCGGGGAACGGGATGGACGCTCAAGTTCAGCTCGAAAAACAGCCGTTCGACTTAATTATCACCGATGTCATCATGCCGGATTGCGACGGGATTGAGCTGGTTATGGCCGTCCGCCGCAAACTGCCCGATATTAAAGTCATTGTGATGTCTGGCGGCGGACGGGTGCGCGCCGGTCACTATTTGGATCTCGCCGGGAAACTCGGTGCGGCCCGTGTTTTTGAAAAACCGTTCGACACGGCGGCGCTTCGGGCCGCTGTCCAGGAACTGCTTGTTTAACCCCGGTAACAGGAAAACTATGAAGGAAGCCGATCTGCTCAAACTCTTCGAAGACACTCAGGCGCTACTCAACGGACATTTTGAACTGCGCTCAGGACTTCACTCCAACCGTTTTTTCCAGTGCGCATTGCTTCTCCAGTATCCCCGCATCGCCGAACAGGTTTGCGGCGCGCTGGTTGAGAAAATGAAAACCGTTCTTGGCGCGTTGGAAATCGATACCGTCATTTCGCCTGCGCTGGGGGGGATTCCGGTCGGGCACGAAGTCGCCCGTGCTTTGGGTAAGCGCTTTATCTTCGCCGAGAAGAACGCCGACAAAATGCTCACCATGCGCCGGTTCAAAATCGGGCAGGGCGAGCGGTTTCTGGTCGCGGAAGATGTGATTACTCGGGGCGGACGAGTTCAGGAAACCATCGACATTGTCAAACAGCACGGCGGAATCGTTCACTCCGTCGGCGTATTGGTCAATCGTAGCGGCGGCAAGGCGAAGTTTGACTTCCCGACCGTCAGCCTGCTCGACATCGAGCCAGTCACTTGGGAACCCTCGGAATGTCCGCTTTGCAAAGAAGGACGGCTTCCTCTTGTGCACCCCGGAAGCTGATCGGAAGCGGGCAAAAAGACGGAAAGGGCGGGCGATTTGCCTGCCCTTTTTTCATCTTCTAGCGCCTCCATTATTCCCCAATTTTCTGTTGTCACCTCTCTGGATAGGGCTTATTCTCCACGCTCATTTTTGTTCTTCAAATTGGAGTTTCTAGTTATGGCGCATCCGCTCGAAGCACTTCTGGCATTGCAGGAAAAAGACCGCAAAATCGCAAAACTTCAACGCGAGATCCGCGACATTCCGGCCCGTAAAGCGGACATCGACAAGCAACTCGAGGGCGCCAAAACCCGTCTGGCCGCCGCCCGTGAAGATCTTAAAAAAGTCACCGCCGACCTGAAACAACTCGAAGTTGAGGTTGGATCGCTTCGCGACAAGATCACGAAGTACAAACAACAGCAGATGGAGGCGAAAAACAACGAACAGTATCGCGCCTTCCTGCAGGAAATCGCCACTGCCGAAAAAGCCATTTCTGGTCTTGAGGATCGCGAAATGGTTCTGATGGAAAAAGCCGAAGCCGTCAAAGCCGTTATTACCGAGCGCGAAACAGAGCTCAAATCCGAAGAGGATGGCGTGAGCGAAGAAAAAGAAATGCTCAACGAACGCCTTCAGGAAGTTCAGGAAGACCTCGGCGCCATGCTCGCTGACCGCGGACGCATCACCTCAAACGTCAATCCGTCGCTGCTTTCCAAATACGAACGCCTCTTCAAAAACAAAGGCGACTTCGCCGTTGTTCAAGTTGAAGCAAATCATTGCTCCGGCTGCCACATGCGTCTGCCGCCGCAGGTCACCAACGACGCGCTCAATCCCGACAAGCTCGTCATCTGCAACTTCTGCGGACGCATGCTCATCAACCTGCGCTAAGCATCCTTTTGGTGGAATGCGCCGCCTGTTCTGAGTTCACCGAAGGGCCGGATGCGTTCAAACGTGTTTTCAGATCACGCTCCGCCTTTCCAAACATTGGAAAACTTCTCGCCATGGCGGGTGCCGATGCGTACCTTCCTCCTCCGCAGGCAGAGTGTATCGACCGCTCTTTGGTTCGCCAAGGGGAGGAAAGTCCGGACTCCGCAGGGCAGGACGTTCCGTGGTTAACGCGGAAACTCCGGTGCTAAATCGCCGGGGATGGAAAGTGCCACAGAAATTATACCGCCCTGAGGGCGCTTCGGCGCATCGAAGGGTAAGGGTGAAATGGTGGGGTAAAAGCCCACCGCTCCAAGGGTAACCGCGGAGGCAGGGTAAACCCCGTCCGGAGCAAGATCAAATAGGGAACAAGGAGCTGCCCGCTCCGCTTGAGTTCCGGGTTGATCGCATTAGATAAATGGTCGACTCCTTCGGGAGAACAGAATCCGGCTTACCGCTCTGCCTGCGCTTTATTTTTGCAGAGAGACCGCGCCTTTTCTTGGTGAAAATGGACATTCGATAAATGAATCATTTAGGATATTCACAGAAACATTTGCAGCCTCAGCCATCGTTTTGATAAGCGTTACAATGTTGTCGACGAGGCGTTCTGATTGTCTGAGCTCGTCATGCATTTTCTTTAGCGCTGCAATAACTTTCGGAGAATCCGAGAAAACGATAAAAGCTTCATTTAGCGCTATAAATGGTTCTCCCTTTGCCTCGCATGGTACGACTGTGAGTAGATGTCGATTCCCTGCCAGACGACGCAAAACATCTCGCTTGAGTTTTTCCTTATCGTATTTTCTATAATGGTGGGCAGATACAAGAACTCCAATTATACCGGAAAGTAATGAGGCGATAAGAGTGACTACAATAGCAGCTGAATCCATTTCTGCTCCTTACGTATGTGATTTTTATAAGTACGATCAGAAAGTAGCTGAAAAGCCGGTTTCGGGAAAGGTTTTTGGCGGGAGAGATTTTCTGTAGGCCCGCTGTCCTCAGCGGGCGTTTTTTCGCCGGGTGGGGACACCCGGCCTACAGTGGCGTTAATTCGCGGTTCTGTTTTCGGCTCATAGAGCCGACTCTACATTGTAGTGTTGGTTCTATGAACCAATCTCATCGGTACGCTTCGCGTAATGCTTCGAGTCGCCCCACTGGTTGAAGCCGATGGTTTCGCCGATGGACTGGATTCGGCGGGTCAGGCATCCACGGCACATCGATGAATTTTCATCCAAACATGGCTTGTTGTCGTAGAGCACATAGTTCGGGCGGAACTCGGTTTCGGTGACGTTCGGCATGATGACATTCGCACCGCATTTGAGCCCCATTTCGCGTCCGGAATGTTCCAATGCTTGGAGCGCGGTGGCGGCGGCGATATTGACGTCCTTCAGCACAATGCGCGTCACGGCGATCATCTTGAGTCCGAGCGTCAGCGCGGCCCGTTTTTGTTCGTCCGTGTACGGCGGAATTGCTGCACCCATCGGCGTGTCGCGATGCGGGATGTACGGCCCCATGCCAACCATATCCACGTCGAGTTCCTTCATGAACAGGATATCGTTAACCAGATCGTCAATCGTCTGGCCGGGCAGTCCCATCATCACGCCGGTGCCGACCTGATAGCCGGTCTTTTTGAGCAGGGCGAGGCAGTTTTTGCGCACTTCAAAGTTGTGATCGGCCGGATGGAGTTTGCGGTACAGCGCCGGATTGGTGGTTTCGATGCGGAGCAGATAGCGGTGTGCGCCCGCTTCGCGCCAGCGGCGGTAGGTTTCTTCCGTCTGCTCGCCGAGCGACAGCGTGACGCCGAGTTTGCCGTCCGTGGCCGCTTTAATCCGCCGAAGCACCCGTTCAATCAGTTCGATATAAGCCACGTCCTGCCGCTCGCCGGACTGAATCACGACCGAGCCGTATTCGTTTTCAAACGCCCAGACCGCTTCGCGTACCATTTCCTCTTCGTCCATCTGGAAGCGCTTCACGTTCGTGTTGCTCTTACGGATGCCGCAGTAATAACAGTCCTTGATGCAGATATTGCTGCACTCAATGATGCCGCGGAAATAGGCGACCTTGCCGACGTGCTTCGCCTTCACCCGGTAGGCGCAGTCGTACAGAGCCGGCAACTCCGCCGGATCGGAAACCTCCAGCAGAGCCTTTATTTCCGCAGACGTGAGTTCCTGTTCCTGATCCACCTTTTCTAAAATCTGACGAATCATAATATTCACCACGAAAATCG
>JADYZA010000105.1 GCA_020853375.1 Verrucomicrobiota bacterium
CGCGGCCTGGAGCTGACAAATGTTTTTTATGTGGCGATGACCCGCGCCCGCGACCTGGTTGTTCTTTCCGGCGCGGGAACGAAAGAGCCGAAAGGCTGGCTGAAATTGAGCGAAGCGTTTTTGAGCGGCTCGAGTCCGGAGGTTTTGCGCAAGTTGAGTTTTGCGGAAATGCCGGAGATCAGGAGTCTGGAATCAGGAGTCAGGGCTCAGGAGTTAGATGTCAGCTTTGTTCCGCTGGAGGCTCCATCTGGAGTTGAGCGCAGAACAGTAACGAGTCTGATTGAAAACCTGAAGACTGACACCTGTTGCCTAACCCCTGCGAATGACCGCCGGTCGTTCGGCTCTCTCGGCCACTCTGTACTGGAACAGCTGGCGAAGAATGGATGGAGCGGCGATATTCCGGAACTCGTGGAGCAGTCTGGCGCTATCGCTGAATCCGAAAGGTTGATTCGACAGTTGGAAGCGGCGCGCGAGGTTTTACGCCGAGAGGCTGCGGGTTCGACGGCGCTGTTTGCGGAACATCCGTTTGTGCTGAAACGTGGTGACATGATTCTGGACGGAACGATCGATCTGCTCGCGCAGTTTTCCAATGGCTGGAAGATTTTTGACTATAAATTCACGAACGAATCGCCTGAAGCGGTGCTGGAGACTTATGCGCCCCAGCTGGCGGCATACAAAGAAGCGGTTCAAAAACTTCATCATGGCACGACGGTTTCGGCCGTGCTGGTTTTGATCGGTGAGTCGGTAAAGCTTGTGCCGGCTGTCTGAGCGAATTGGTTATTTCGTTCTGGCGCGGGTTACGTCGGAGAGGTAGGCGGTGATTCCGTCGGCGATGCCACGGGCAATCCGGTCGCGCCCGGCGGGATCAATGGCGATGGCTTCGTCTTTCGGGTTACTGAGGAAGGCCATTTCGACGAGAGCGGCGGGGCAGGGCGCATCGCGCAATACTTCGAAGCGGGCGCGTTTGATGCCGCGATCTTCCTGTCCGGTGGCTTTGATGAGGTTTTGCTGGATGCGGTAGCCGAGCACCATGTTGGCGAGGTCACATCGGTTTCCGGTGTTGTTGGAGGTTGGGATTGCGCCGCCGCCGTAGGAGTTGCTGCTGTAGCGTCCGGGCAGGGCGAGGACGAAGGTTTCGGCTCCGCGGACGTCACGTTTTTTCCCGGCGGAGTTGGCGTGGATGCTGACGAGGATATCGGCCCGGAGCGCGGCGGCTTTCCGGCAGCGGGCGTCAAGGTCGAGGTCCCGGTCGCTTTCGCGGGTGAGCGCGACGTTAATGCCGCGGGCTTCGAGTTTTGCCTGAACCCGTTTGGCGACGTCGAGTACGATCAGTTTTTCATGGACGTTGCGTGGACTGCTGGTGCCTTTGTCGTCGCCGCCGTGACCGGGGTCGAGGACGACGGTGCGGGTTCCGGCGGTTTTGAGGAATTCCGACGGACGCGATACCGGTTCGATGGTTTTGACGAAGTCGGTTGTATCGATGGCCCACGACCAGCCGACTTTGCGTACCGGTTCGTTGAGCGCGACGAGGATTCCGTTGACCCAGACGCTGCGGGATTCAGTCTGAAATTCGATTTTGTTGTATTTGTTCTGCATCCGGATGCGGTTTCTAGCGGGCTGGGTGATGGTCATGCCGTAGTAGGCGGCCAGGTTGGAGAGGGTGACGTAGGTTTTTCCGCGCGAGGTGATGGTGCGGACTCCGGCGAAGGCGGTTGCGGCCGTGAACATGGCTGTTAGGCCGATAACAAGCAACAGGGCAGTTTTGTTCGGGCGCATGAAATAACCTTTTAAGAGAAAGCGTTCATTTGTATAGTCCGCGAAACTGTTACCACGGAAGGATGCATGAAGCGAGGCCTATATCACTTTGACCAGCCCCGGACGCTTCGTTTCGGTCTTTATCTTTTTCTTTTTCTGACGGTGCTGGGGGGCGGGACCGCTGGATATCATCTGCTCGAAGGCTGGCCGCTGAGCGAATGTCTTTATATGACGGTGATTACCGTTTCAACGGTTGGGTTTGGCGAGGTTCATCCGCTTTCGCCCGTCGGGCGGATGTTTACAATCCTGCTGGTTTTCTTCGGGGTGACGTCTGCGGCCCTGTCGCTGACGGCGATTTTTGAATATTTTATTTTGCGCGGACTGAACAATCTTTTCGGGAGAAACAAAATGGATAAGCAAATTGAAAAGCTGGATCGGCATATCATTATTTGCGGCTACGGTCGCACCGGCGACTACATCGCCCGCGATCTGAAAAAGCTGGGTAAGCCTTTTGTGGTGATTGAGGACGACCCCGAGCGTATCAAAGTGCTGGAGGAGGAAGGGGTTCTGTATATTCAGGGCGATCCTTCGGATGAAGATCAGTTGGAAACCGCCGGAGTGACCCGGGCGGAGGCGCTGGTGGCCGCGTTGCCGAAGGATGCGGACAATCTCTTTTTGACGATCAATGCGCGCAGCCTGAACCGCGATCTGCACATCATCGCGCGGGTTCAGGATTCCGATAACAGCCGTAAGCTGATTAAGGCGGGCGCGAATCAAGTGGTTTCTCCGTTCTCGACCGGTGCCGCCCGGATTGTCCAGCTGCTGACCCGTCCGTCGGCGGTGGATATGATCGAGCTGGTGACACCGCATGAAAATCTTGAATTGGAAGTTTGCGAGATTCTGGTGGATGAGAAGAGCGATTTGGTTCGTAAGACGCTGGCGGAATCTCGTGTCCGGCAGACGCTCGGATGTATGGTATTCGCCGTTAAACGGCTGAACGGTGAGACTCTGTTTGATCCGGATCCGCAGTTGCGGATTGAATCCGGGGATGTTCTTTTGGCGATCAAGAAGCCGCGTCCGGCGGAGGCGTGATGAGAGGCTTGTTTCTGCTTTGTCTCGCGCTGCCAATCATTTGCTGGCCGCAGACAGACACCTTTTCGGTGATGACGTACAATCTTCGCCAGTATGCGCTGACCGACCGGGATGGCGGAGGCACACCGGATGATCCAAAGCCTGAAAAAGAACGCCTCGCAGTTACCGCACTGATTGTTAAAGAGCGCCCAGACGTGTTGACGGTTCAGGAAATGGGCGATGCCCGGGTGTTCACACAATTCCGCGATGAGTTGCGCGCCGCAGGTCTGGATTATCCCTATGCCGAACTGCTGGAACGCGGGCGGAGAGAAATCAATCTGGCGGTGTTGAGTCGCTTTCCGATTCTGTCCGTACAGCATCGTACGAATGAGTGGTATAGTATCGGGGAAGCCAAGGTTCCTGTGGCGCGCGGGTTCCTAGATGTGGAACTTCAGGTTAATCCAAAATATCGGTTCCGTCTGCTGGCGGCGCATCTTAAATCCAAGGTGTACAGTCCGCTGGGACAGACCGAGATGCGTCGCAACGAGGCGCGGTTGCTCAACAAGGTTGTCCGCGGAATTCTGGACGAGCACCCCGATATCAATCTATTGGTGGCGGGGGATTTTAATGATGATTACAGTTCCGCTCCGTTGCGTGAAGTCGGCGGACGGCGCGGCGGCGAGCTGACGGATCTGCGGCCGACTGACTCGGCTGGCGATGTCTGGACGTATTTTTATGGCGCCGTCGACGGGTACAGCCGGTTTGACTATTTTTTCGCCAGCAAAGGAATGCTTCCGGAGCTGGTTCGTGAGCAGACGCGAGTGGTGCGCGATCCGTTAACACAGGAGGCTTCCGACCATCGTCCGGTTATCGCTGTGTTTCGCACGACGGATCAGAACGGTTTCTGATCGCCGGTCAGCAGGAGATAACGGCGCGGCGTCGCATCAGGGGCGGTTCGGTCCGTGATTGTGGTTTGTTTTCCTTCTCCACGCACTCCGGTTCCCTGCGGAAGAGGTTTCCATCCCGGAAGTTTTCCGGCCGGGGCGTCTGTGTAAAAAATCGTGTAGTTTTGACCGGCAGCCGCTTTCCATGTGATGGTTGTTTCCCCTTCGCAAAAGGTTGTCGCCATTTTCGGGGAAACCGGAAACTCAACCGGCGCGGGTTTTGTCGCGCATCCGGCCAGAAGTAATGTGGCCAGAAGGAAAAGAATCTTATTCATTAGAACTTCCACCATGGTTTTTTGGGCATTTTCGGGGCGACTACTTCAGCGGCTGGAATTTCTCCGGTCGAAAACGGATTGGTTGTAACGGCGGTATCTATCGCATTCGTCGCTTTTTCCACCACGGTAATAATCGGGGCGGATTCGATGATTGGCGCGGGCTGAATGGCGGGTTCGGCTATCGGGGCGGCCTTAACCACGGGGACTTGTTCCGAAACCGGCGCAGCTTTTTCTGCCGGTGCGGGCTTGGTAACTGCAGGCGCAGGCGGTGGTTTGATTTCAGGCGCAACGAGAGGTGCCGCCTCAGGTGTTTTTAGAGCCTTGGCGGTGATGTCCACGGCGGTCGCCCCGCTTGTTTCAGGTATTGGAAGAATCGGTGCGGCTTCATCCATTCTTACCGGCTCAATAACTGGGGCGGGGATGGTTTTGAGGTACCACCAGTTGCTTAAATCGGCGGAGGTGTCCTGCGGCAACCGTTTTTCTAGCACCACATCGTGGCGGACATTCCACCAGTACACATTTTCCATGGTCGGGTTGATTTGTTCCAGCGAGTAGTTGTAACGGCGGGCCATCAAATCCCAGTGCCGGAACGGGAAGTCAAAGTGCAGGCCGAGCAGATGGATCAATATGCGTGGATCCGTGGAGGTGAGTCGGTTAGCGGTTCTGCACCAGGTGCTGCTGGGAATCAGCTCCGCTGGAGCGGCGAATTTTTTGCTTTCGATCAGAATGGCGTGCGCGGGACGTGTCGCGAAAAACGTTCCGCTGGCATAATCCTCCGGCGATACGCTGACCCAGTTTCCGCCGTTCCACGCATGTAGCTTTAATGCCCCGTGTGTCTGCTGATAACAGACAAGCAGGACGGGGTAACGCCGGGAAATGTCTTGCGCGATCTGAAGCGGGATTTCCTCGCGCGGCACGATCAGCATGGTGATGTCGTTATTCCAGAAGGCGGCCCGGGCGGGCAGTGAAAGCGTGGACAGGATCACGGTGGTCAACAGCATCAGTTTTTTAAACATAATTGAACCCCTTTCTCTGAAGATTAAGCTTTGGCGGCGATGGGCGCAGGTGGCAGGCGTTGGCCAAGTCGGTCGTCAATCATCATCAATGCCGCGCCGTTATCGCCGATCATTTTCAGTCGGTCGACAATTTCTTTTACGCCGGCTTCCTCTTCAACCTGCTCGGTGATGAACCACTGCAGGAAGACCTGTGTGGCGTGATCTTTTTCCTCCACCGCGACATCCAGCAGTTCGTTAATTGATTCTGTCACAAACCGTTCGTGTTTTTGACTGGCTTCAAATGCGCCGAGAATCGAACCGAAGTCGGCTGGCGGCTCGTCGATTTTCAATAAACGCGCCTCGCCGCCATGCTGCATGATGTAGTCGAACATTTTGGTCATGTGGATGACTTCTTCGTCATACTGAATGCGGAACCAGTGTTCACTGCCGGGCATGTTGAGTTTGTTGCAATAGGCCGACATGGCGAGATAGAGATAAGCGGAATAAAATTCCTTGTTAATCTGGGCGTTGAGAGCCTTTTCCATCTTTTTTGTGATCATGATTGAAACTCCCCTTGTTTGCAGGGATTCTAGCCCAACCATGCAGGCAGTCAAACCACAACCCCCGAAAACAGACCGCGTCAAAAAAGCCGTCGAGTCGGGTCTTCTGCCGTGGTTTTCCACGAATGCCCGCGACCTGCCGTGGCGCCGTAACCGCACTCCGTACCGTGTCTGGGTTTCCGAAATCATGCTCCAGCAGACTCGTGTCGATACCGTGATCGCGTATTACCTTCGCTGGATGAAGGCGTTCCCTTCATGGAAAGCCCTCGCTACGGCCCCGCAAGGCGATGTGCTGAAGTTGTGGGAAGGGCTAGGTTATTACAGTCGCGCTCGGAATCTGCATGCCGCCGCCCAAATTATCGCTAAAGAATATCGCGGCGATATTTCCAATCATCGGACGGAAGTCTTCCTGCGGCAGTTTCCGGGGATTGGAAACTATACGGCGGCGGCGATCGCCAGTTTGGCATTTAACGAGGATGCGGCGGTCGTCGACGGCAATGTGATTCGTGTGCTGAGCCGCTTATTCGCTTTCGGCGGCGACACAAAGTCGGCGGCTGGAAAAAAACAGATGCAAGCCTGGGCCGATAAGCTTTTGGTCAAAGGGCGCGCCGGAGAGTTTAATGAAGCGATGATGGAGCTCGGCGCTCTGGTTTGTCTGCCGAAAAACCCGCAATGCGCGGAGTGTCCGCTACGGAAGGTTTGTTCCGCCTTAATCGAAGGAAAGCCCTCCACGTATCCGGTGATGGAGAAAAAGAAAAAAGTTCCGCACATCACCGTTGGGGCGGCCGTGACAATGAACCGGAAAGGCGAAGTGCTGATCGCCCAGCGCAAACAGGATGATATGCTCGGCGGACTTTGGGAGTTCCCCGGCGGCAAACTGGAGCAGGGAGAGACGATTCAAGAGTGTGTTTCCCGTGAGCTTCAGGAGGAGCTCGGCATTAAAACCGTTATTGGAGAACATGTTATAACGGTTAAGCACGCCTATAGCCATTTCACGATGACCATGCATGTTTACCGCGCCGCGATCGTTTCCGGACGTCCTAGACCCATTCATTGCGCCGATTATGCCTGGGTCAAAGTTCCAGACCTTGGAAAATTTGCCTATTCAAAGGCCGACCTACTGGTGGTTGAAAAACTTCGTAAAGCTCTGGGGGGCGAAAAAACAGGAAAAAAGGTTGATGCCGCAGGGTGAATGATATAGACATGTCCCTCTTTTTCCGCGGACAAGAGTCCGCATTACTGGACTGGAGATTACTGAATTATGGCAACAAAAATACGTTTACGTCGAATGGGCACCACCGGCAAACCTTTCTATCGCGTTGTGGCAGCCGATTCCCGCTTCGCAACCACCGGGCGCTTTCTCGAAATCCTTGGCTGGTACGACCCCAAACAGCAGGGCGAAAATTTCAGCCTTAAGCTGGATCGCGTCAACTACTGGCTTGGAATCGGAGCACAGCTTTCCGGCACCGCCGCGAGCCTGGTGAAAAAGGCCGAAGCCGGCCAGGGCGTAAAAGCTCCGGTTGCTTCTGTCAAAGAAGCCCCCGAACAGCAGGGAGCTTAAAGAATGAAGAAACTCGTAAAGCAGATGGTCGCCGCCCTGGTAGACCAGCCTCGGCACGTTAAGATTACTGAAATCAAAGGTGATAAAAGCGTTGTTTATGAACTGCGCTGCCATGAGAAAGATGTCGGTAAAGTCATTGGACGCAGCGGCAAGACCGTTGGCGCCATGCGCACACTGCTCGGAGCCATCGCGGCCCGCGACGGACGCCGTGCGATGCTCGAAGTGGTGGAATAAACAAACCCCCTGTGGTACAAAAGCGGCCGAGAGGCCGCTTTTTTTATGATGCAAATTGATGTCATAACCCTTTTTCCCGAAATGCTCGACGGCTTCCTTGGCCAGAGCATGATGAAGCGTGCCGCCCAAGCGGGGCATGTCACCTTCCACGGCATCAATCTACGCGACTTTGCCGAAGATAAACACCGCACCACCGACGAACGTCCGTTTGGCGGTGGGCCCGGCATGGTGATGAAGCCCGAGCCGATCTTCAAGGCGGTCGAGTCCGTCCGGACGGAAAAGTCGCGCGTTATTCTGATGTGCCCGCAAGGCAAGCCTTTTACCCAGAAGCACGCTCAGGAACTTTCTAAAGAAAAACACCTGATTTTTGTCTGCGGACACTATGAAGGAGTCGATGAACGCATTCGCCAGGCAATCATTGATGAAGAAATCTCGATTGGCGACTACGTGCTGACTAACGGCGTATTGCCCGCCGCCGTGGTGATCGATGCCGTGGTTCGGCTGATTCCCGGCGTGCTTGGCGGGGAAGGAGCGGCGGAGCAGGAATCGTTCAGCGAGCCGCTATTGGAATATCCTCAGTACACCCGTCCGCCGGAATTTCGCGGCATGAGTGTGCCGGAGGAGCTGTTGACTGGAAACCATGCCGCAATTGCCGCATGGCGTCGGAAACAGTCGGAAATGCGGACGGCTGAGCGCCGCCCTGACCTGCTGAATCAAGGCCCGGCAGAAAATGGAGATGACGCTTGACCGAAATGCGTAGTTGGGTATTATTCGACGCTCGCTTTTGGAATTTGGAAGAAAGAGAACAATTATGAATCCGGTAGTCGCAAAAATAGGCAAAGAACAGTGCACCAAAGAAGTTTCCGTTTTCAATATCGGTGACACCGTTAACGTGAATGTGAAGATTAAAGAAGGCACCAAAGAACGTATTCAGGTGTACTCAGGCACAGTCATCGGGCGTGATGGATACGGCGTTGCCGAAACCTTCACCGTGCGCCGTGTCGCTTTCGGCGAAGGTATCGAGCGCGTATTTCCTATGCAGAGCCCGAACATTGCGGGAATTGAAGTGATTCGTAGCGGGAAAACCCGTCGCGCTAAACTTTATTACCTCCGTGATATCTCCGGCAAAAAGGCGCGCATTAAAGAACGTCGCGTGTAAGCTGCAATGGACATGCTCCGTTACGAAAAAGAGGCCTGGCAATCAGGCCTCTTTTTTATTGCCGGAATCGACGAAGCTGGGCGAGGCCCGCTGGCCGGGCCGGTCGTGGCTGCCGCCGTCGCCTTTGACCGCGCGCCGCTTGAAGACGGCGGTGAGGAACTTTTTGCCGGTCTTACCGACTCCAAGGCGCTCACCGAAAAACGCCGTGAGTATTTTTTTGAACAGCTTCAAGGCTGCGGTTTTGCACACATCGGTTGTGCGGTCATCGGGCCGGACGTTATTGACGAAATTAATATCCTGCAGGCCACTTGGAAGGCAATGGGCGAAGCTGTTGCGCAAATCAGCCCGGTTCCGGATATGGCTCTGGTCGACGGTCGGCCTGTTCGGGGGCTGTGCTGTAAATCGCGGAGTGTCATCAAAGGCGACGCTCAAAGCCTTTCCATCGCCGCCGCCAGCGTCATCGCCAAGGTTACTCGCGACCGCCTGATGGTTGAACTCGACACGCAGTTTCCGCAGTACGGTTTTGTTAAACATAAAGGCTACGGCACCAAGGAACATCTTGCCGCCATCCGCCGTCACGGCCCTTGTTTGCATCATCGGAAAACGTTTCGTCCCGTTTCTGAACTCCATCAGGGGGATTTAAGTTTTTGAAATGGTTTTTCCAATGGTTGAAAAAAGAGGCTCCGCACTTGCGCACAGGTCGGCTAGGTGAGGCGCATGCGGAGAAGTTTCTAAAGAAGTCCGGCTTTAAAATCATCGCCCACAATGTGCGGGTGGGTTATGACGAGCTCGATTTAATCGCGAAGCTGGGCGACACCTTGATTTTTGTGGAGGTCAAAACCCGTGCAAGTGAGGATTTTGGGCGGCCTGCGTCGGCGGTCAACTGCGCCAAGCGGAAGAAGCTGTCGCGCGCGGCGGTACACTTTTTGAAGGATCGTAAACTGCGCCCGCCGTATATCCGTTTTGATATTGTTGAAATCATCGGCGAAAAACCGGACATCCGGCATATCCCCAACGCGTTTCAGCTCGAAGGCGGATACCGTATTTGGTGGTGACCGGTTATTTCGCGTATTCGATGGCGCGGGTTTCGCGGATGACTGTGACTTTGACTTGGCCGGGATATTTGACTTCGGCTTGAATCCGGTTGGCGATTTCACGCGCCAGAATAAGAGATCGGGCGTCGTCCACTTTATCGCTTTCAACAATTACGCGCAGTTCGCGGCCAGCCTGAATGGCGTAACATTTGTCGACACCTTTGTATGAGGTGGCGATTTTCTCGAGCTTGTCGAGACGCTGGAGGTAGAGGTCGGTTGTATCCATGCGCGCGCCGGGGCGGGCGGCGGTCATGGCATCGGCGGCGGAAGCGAGTACGGCATAGACGCTGCTCTTTTCGACTTCTTCGTGATGCGAGGCGACGGCGTTGTAAACCAGCGGAAGCTCACCGTATTTGCGGAGCAGGTTGGCGCCGATAGCCGCATGGGAACCTTCCACGTCATGGTCGAGCGCTTTGCCGAGATCGTGGAACAACCCGACCCGTTTGGCGATATTGACATCCAGATCGAGATCGGCCGCCATCATTCCCATCAGCGAAGCCGTTTCGATGGAGTGATCGAGCACGTTCTGTTTATAGCTGGTGCGGTACTTCAGTCGGCCGAGAACCTTAACCAGTTCCGGCGCGACGCCGGATATGCCGAGCTTGTAGAGAGCTTCTTCGCCTGCCTGCCGGATGATTTCATCAACGTCGGTGCGGGTCTTTTTGATCGTTTCTTCGATGCTGGCAGGATGAATTCGCCCGTCAGCCATCAGCAGTTCAAGGGCGACGCGAGCCACTTCACGTCGAACCGGATCAAAGCAGGAGAGCTGCACGATACCAGGAGTTTCGTCAATGATCAGGTTCACTCCGGACTCCATTTCGAACGATTTGAAATTACGACCTTCCTTGCCAATCAGTCGACCTTTCATGTCTTCAGAGGGCAGGGTGACCTGCGTGACGGTGTTATGGACGACGTGTTCTCCGGCGTACCGTTCAATGGCTGTGCAAATCACATCGCGGGCTTCTGCCCGAGCCTGTTCATAGATTCGTTTCTGCTGCTGACGGATCAGTCCGCTGATTTCGGATTCCAGCTCTTTCTCTGTCTGATCCATAATCAGTTTACGCGCATCTTCTCTGGA
>JADYZA010000106.1 GCA_020853375.1 Verrucomicrobiota bacterium
AAGCGGCTTTCGAACCGTGGTGGCTGGCGGCGGTCGGTCTGACGTGGGGTTTTCATGTCACGTTCACGGTTTACATGCTGAGTCAGCATCAGCCCGATATTCAGGAAAACGGGCGGATTTTTTCTTACGCAATCATCTATCTGGCGAATCTGTTTATTGTGGCGCTTTGGATAATCGTGATCGGCACGCCGACGTTTTTCAGCGCATGGGAACTATTGAAACCCGAAGTGATTGCGACCTATCGACAGGTTCTTGATTGCATTCTTCGGACCGGAGCCCGCTTTGCCTCATTGATCAGGCCATAAAAAAGCCCTTCCGGTGAGGGAAGGGCTTTTCTACAAACCGGACGTTTGTTATTCCACAGTAACCTTGTAGAAAATTTTCGGTACATCTTTGTGAACGTCGTCCACAAAGGAAGTTCCGTTTTCAACCGAAGGATCCATCATAATCCACGGGCCGCCTGGGCTGGTGGTGCTGAACCAAACTCTATACGTGCGGTTGAGATCATCATTCGCCGCCGCCCAAGATAGGGTGCGCGATCCGTCTGTTCCCTGCTGACTATTCACGACAGGGTCAGCGCCCCACATATCCGCTTGAGCAAGCGGGTCAAGAGCCCCAAAGGCGGCATCTGCGCTATTCGTGGCGACGAAATTGACTAGCGCATTGGTGGACGTTCCAGAATAACCAAAGGATAGCGTGGTGCTGTTGGTTACATTATACGGACCGGTTTCCCGAAGACTGCGAGCATCCCCTGATAGTTGTATGGTTGCCGCTTTCCCAGCCGGAACGATTCCGGTCACAGGTAATGCACTGATGATTCGCAGTTGTCCCGGGGTGAATTTCAGCGATTGGTAATTGGCCGTCGCAGTGTAGTTGGTAACCGTATTGGTTCCTGTAACAACAACCACACTTCCAACTGGGATCACTTGACTGCCGTTGGTTATATAGGTTGTGTTCGTCTGGTAAATCAAATTGTTTGAGATAGACATCGTTGATGCATTGACCAGTGTTCCGGTTACAACCCCAGAAGTATCGGTCAACTGGATCGTTCCATTCGTCCAACCTGTTTCGAGGTTCTTGTAATTAAACTGTATCGAACCATCCCGATAAAGCGCCGCCTGGAAGGTCTGATTGCTTCCGCCTGATGCTTGCGCCATGTTTTCCCAGATTACAAAGAACCGACTGAAGCTCGGATCAGCAAAGAACTTCACGGAGGCATCCCCATCCAACGACAGATTGGCTCCAAACGGACTAATCGTTACCCCGCTTCCGAGGGTGAGCGTACCGTTGGCATTGACAATCAAGGATGTGTAAACATTGCCGAAATAGACAAACGGGAACCCGATATTTAGTGCCTGCGCTCCAAGCTGGGCCGGGCTGAGCGCATGATCTCTCGAAATACCGTAGAGACCGTAGGCAACATTGGTAACGGCATACTTGTTCGTTTGTAGACCGCTGTCCGTGATGATGTAGTTCAAGGCGGCATTTCCGCTGTTGCTGATTATCATATCGGCATGGGCGATTATTCCTGCAGCACCGCTGAACGTGAAGGGAACCGGCGAGACGAATACGAGATTCGGAGCCAAGGTTTCGACAATAACGGTTACCTCAATCACATCGGTTGAGCCATCAGTCCAGCTTACCGTTGTGTTAAAGGTATTGCTCGTCCCGTTCGGCTGACCGACGGCATTCGCCGTGAACACAAGGGTCTGGTTGGTCTGAGCATTGACGCTTCCGCTGGCTGGCGCATAGGTGATCCAATTTTGAGGAGTCAGCAGAACGCTATCTCTCCGAACCAGTCCCGGCGTATGTGAAATGGTTTGAGTGTGCTCGCTATTCTGAATGCTGATCGTTCCGGTTCCAGTGATTCCGTAGGAATAGAGGTAGCGGACGCTACCGTCTTTATTCAGCCAAGCCTGAAACTCGTCATCCGTTCCGTTTTTCCATGCAATGACCAGTCGGTCGGCAATGTTCGTACTGATGCGGATTGAATTTGTTCCCGCCGCGCTAGCGGTTTGAAACACCTTCAGCAGGGCAGTCTGCCCATTGGTTGCAATCAGAGTGACGCTACCGTATGGACTAATTGTAAAACTACTGTAGAACGTGCCGAAAACCGGCATATCGAATCCAATACTCTTCGGGGCTGATCCATTGGTGTAAACCGTATTCGGTTCAAACTGAGCTGGCAGGAAGGAAACCTGATCGGTTCCTTGCGTTGTTACCGTATACATTCCAACCGGGCGTCGATTGTCATCGCTGACCGTATAACCGACACCGATATTTCCAGTATTTGAAAGGGTGACCGTCGCCGTATTGGTTTCTCCGCTTGCGACGCGAATAGTTACGGATGTGCTTGAAACGCTCGGGATGCTGCTGGAGAAAATCGGCAGAGCAAAACTGTTGGTCCACGTCATGCTACCCGACTGATCGGCCATCACAAAATAATTTGTTCCCGTCGCGGCAACAGGGATGACAACTTGGTAAATAGTTGATGCGGTTGCTCCGGGTGCCAACGAACTATAGTTGGTGGAACCAAGAGCGGTTACTGTAAAACCACTTGCGGATGTGCTCAGGCTGTTGAAGATATTCGACACAACAAGAGCACCATCGTTAGTGGTCGTGATGGTGATATTCAGTGTTTCACCCGGTTCATACCGTCCTGAGACAACTCCCCCAGAAATTTCGCTGATAACTGGCGGGACGAGGAAGCCCAGATTGCGTCCAACGGCCAGCGAGAACGTTTGTGGTGCGCTGTTTGTCTTTTCTGACAGCGCGGTCGCCGAGAGCGTATATTTACCGCCTAGAAGGGCGATGACTTGGTAGGTATTGGTCACGGACTGTCCGGCGTTCAAGACAGCAACCGCCGTGTTTTTTGAAATGATGGTGAAAGCGGAACCGACTCCATCATGCGTTAACATGGAATTTACAGTGTAGGCCGCTCCGGCACTCGGATCATTTCTGATAACCACTGAAACCGTATTGGTTTGATTGATATCCATTGCGCCGTTCATGCTGTTGCTGACCGTTACGGAAAGAACTGCCGGTTTGCTCAAATCGACTACCGCGTTGGTGACATCACTCCAAGAGGCTGTCTGGCGGATATTATCAATCGTCGCATAGTCTGCAGATCCTGCCGGGCGGAAGTCCCCAGTCGCATGGAAACGCAGATTTTCGATCGCATTTAGCGCGATACTGGTTGTTAAGTCGGGAGCGTTGCTGTTGAAGGTTTTTGAGCCAGTCAGGTCATACCAAACCTTCAACGTGTTGCTGTCCAGATTCACTTCGGCAATCGCAGTCAGAGTTCCGGATAGAGCAAGTTGATTGGTTACAGCGGTCAGCAGGCGGTTTGTGGGGATTTCTTTGGCAAGACCGCCTTGCTCATAACCGAGAACCAGCCCGGCGGCCTGATTATCGCTGTCACCGGTGAAATAAACGCCCATCAACGTTCCGCTGTTGTTCAGAGCGTTGGTCAGAGAATAGGCTAAATCATAACGCAGATACTGCACACCGGATGTGGAAGAGGTCAGTGCCGCGTTCAGGATAGCTCCATTCGACCAGACTCCATTGGTTGCCGTATTATCACCGACGCAAAGCAGAGCGCGGTTTGTAGTATAAACGGTGCTGCCGGAGCCGGATGAGAATTGCGCCAGCGGACTGCTCGTTCCGGAGTTGATTGCTTCTGACAGCGGTTTGCCGGACAGATCCCGTTCGAACGTCCACTCATTTAGGTATGTTGCAGCTCCGACGGATGGCTCTGCCGCAGTGATACCCGCCCAAGCTCCGGACGTGCGCATCAGGCTGACTTTGGCGAAATTCGTGGAGCCGACTGGGGTAAAATCGCCGGTGGCTTGGAACTGCAATTGATCAATCGATGAAATGTTTAATGTAACATTGCTTACAGCAGGGTTGGCTTCGTTAAAGTTTCCGGTGCCGGTCAGATCATACCAGACATCCATCGTCGGCGGGGCGTTGGAAAGATTAACCTTCGCGATAACGGAAACCGTTCCCGTCGTGTCCAGAGCGGTCTTCATTGTCGTAACCGTCAGGTTGGTCGCGCTGGGGGCGCTGGGGAGATAAACCTGCAAGCCGATACCAGCGACTTTATTACTGGTTGAGTCTTTGAATGCAAATCCCAGCACGGTGCCGCTGTCATTATTGGTGCTGCTCAGGTCATACGAAAAATCGAAACGCAGATAGTGAACACCGGTTGTGGCGATAGGGAACGGCGCAGTCAGAACAGCCCCGCTAGTCCACATTCCGGTTGATCCGCTGTCATTATTGGTGCAGATCAGATTACCCTTCCCATCGGTCAGAAGGAAGCCAGCTCCGCCAACACTGAAGGTGGAGTCGCCGACTGAGTTGTAGGCTTCGGAAAGGGTTTTTCCGACCGGATCGGAATAAAAATTCCACTCATTGGTGCGGGAAGCCAGCGGTGTGGAAAAAGCTGACAGTGCCGCTGTCATGCTGACGAGATAAATCAGTTTTTTCATTATAGATCCCCAGTCATTTAAAAATCTGTTCCTCAGCTCCATATTCAATCACAAGCCGCGTTTTTTTGCACTTCAAATCACGCCGGTTAATCACGGCGCGAGGCTTTAAATATATCCCGTATCTAACCGTTTTCGGTACTGCCTACAAAAAAGGAGGGAACCGGTGTCCCGGCCCCTCCTTTTCGAAATAAGCTGGCCGATTTGAGTCAGCTTATTCAAAAGAACGGGCGGTGTTAATCCGTCCGGTGGGCTCAACTTTCTTGGCAGTGACAAAGATCAGCAGGTTGCGTTTCACAGCCCGTTCGCCTTCATTGCGGAACAAGCGGCCAACCAGCGGGATGCTTCCAAGCACTGGAACCTTGTCTTCGTACTTTTCGACCTTTTCGTTGATCAGTCCGCCCATGCCCAAAGTGGCGCCGTCGGCGATTGTCACTTCGGTCTTGATTTCGCGCCGTTTAAAGATCGGCAGGCGGGCGACGATAGGGGCGTGTTCGAACTCCTGGTTAATCCCGAGCTGATAATAGCTGTAGGCCGAGTTCGCCGGGGCGATATTATAGTTCTGCCAGCCGAGCAACTCATTCACTTTCGGGTTCAGACCCATCGTGATCTGGTCTCCGTCCACTTTCGGGGTCACATCAAGTTCAACTCCCAGAATTTTTTCCGAGAAGCTCTGGTAATTAACGTGAACGATCGTTCCTTCATTACCACCAACTTCATAGCCGGAAGGGAAGTAATGGAGCTGGCCAACCCGGATGGTGGCTTTCTTGCCGCTCTTGGTCACAATGCGCGGAGCCGACAACATATCGGTTCCTGAGCTCTGGTCGAGGGCGCTGATCAAAACATCCAGTGGTTTGCTACCATTATGGCGAAGCCGAACATCGGCAGGCGTTTTGCTAAATGTATCTTCAAAGCGGAACGCATTGAAGTCGCCTGTTCCAGCGGCGGTGGTTGTTCCATTACCGGGCTGAGAGAAGGGCAGATCGGATGACTGTGAACTTCCTCGCAGTGTATTGGCGAACAGCCCGCTACCGTCGCTGGCAATCACATCCTTACCTTCGATACCCGTATGGACAGCATTATCGAAGTTCCACTCGAATCCGAGTTGTTCCAAGGTTCCTTCGGAGACTTCGATGAACTTGGCTTCGATTTCGACCTGATCGACACCGGCGGAGAGTTTAGCCACATCCATTGCGGCCAAAACTTCTTCAATTACGGCCAGATTTTCGCGGGTATTGCGGACAAACAGTTTTTCAGCTTTCGGCTGGTAAACGGCTGACGCACCTTTCGGGAATTTCACTTCTGGGAATTTTGCGGTCACATCGACTGTTTCCGCTGATTTTCCCAAGCCCATTTTTTCTGCCGCGTCGGAGGAAACCGCATAGGAACGGAGCACAATGGCGGTTTTCCATGCGCTATTAACGTCCTTCATTCCCTGCACTTCCGCATGACGGGGATCGCGCTCGAGAATTTTCCGTAGGTACATCCGGGCAATCACGTTTTCGGGGTCTTGTTTCACCACGGCTTCGAAACCGCGCTGAGCCTGCTCGAACTCGCCGCCGGCATACAGCTCGCGACTGGCTTCCAGCGTGGCGGGAACATTGATTGGAGCGGCGGCAACTGCTGGGGCTTTATCCTCAACGGGTGCGGCGACAACCGGTTTAGCTTCGGTCGCTGCCGGTTTTTTGCTGAACCAGCCCTTGGATTCTTTTTCCACGGGGGCTTTATCAACAACAGGCGCGGCAGCAACTGGCTTAGCGGCTGGGGCGGCAACAACGGTTGCAGGGGCAGGCGACTTAACGCCCGCACTGCCCAGTTCTTTCATGATTCCTTCGACGCTCTCGGATTTTTCCTGAGCCAGTACCGTTCCGGTGATCAGAGCGCCGGCCAATATGAATTTAAGTGCATTTTGCATAGGTTTTTCTCCTTAAAACAAAGTTATTTCTTCATTGCCAGATCAGAAGCCCGGCGTCCGTTGACATCCACCTCGGTGGCGGTGACAAAGATCATCAGGTTGCGTTTAACGCTCCGTTCACCTTCCGAGCGGAAGAGACGGCCGATCAGCGGAATGCTTCCAAGGACTGGAACTTTATCCTTATAGGTTTCCAGTTTGTCGAAAATCAAGCCGCCCATACCGATCGTGCTGCCATCGGCTACAGTAACCTGAGTGCTCATTTCGCGCAGGCGGAAATATGGGAGTTTTCCGTTCACCTGCGGCACCTTAATACCGTCTACGGAAGGGATCGCCTTGCGGCTGTTTTCACCAAATCCGTAATTCCCTGGGCCATAATATCTGTAATTCGAATTAGTAGCAGGATTATCCTGCAATATCGAAGCGTTGTCGTTAATGTTTGATGCAGTAGTGTACAGGGCTGTTACGATAGGATTATAGATCGCTCCGACAGCGTTAGCCGATCCGTCTGCCAGCTGGCTCAAAACGGGGTAGCGACCGCCAATTCGGTTTGCCTGTGCGTATGTACGAGCCCAGACGATCATGGAGGCATCAGCTGGGGTGAGCTGGTAGGAGTCGTAGCCGATCAGATCCATCACGCGGGGTTTCAGTGTCAGGTCAATCAGACCGACTTCTTTACCCTTGCGCAGTTCAGGGGTCACTTCCATCTGAACACCGATCAGTTCAGACTTCCAGCCGCTGTAGTCCGCAAACACGCTGGTGTTCTGCGATTTGGCGCTGAGCGACTTTGGAACCATCTGGTCTTCGCCGACCCAGATATTGGCGGATTTTCCGCTGAGGGTGGTCACGCTAGGAGCGGAGAGAACATCGGCATCATCCGACTGTTCGAGCGCGCTGATAACCAGATTCCAGCGGAGTGATCCTGCTGTTTTGGCCAGCACCAGTTCGCCAGCCGCTGCTGTTGATCCCATTGCTGCGGTTGTCCGCAGTCCGCCATCCATGATCTTCTGGCCGGGCAGGGTCAGGTTTTCGAAAATGTTGGCCGCGCCGCCGTCTTTACTGACAAATTCCCAGTCGAATCCGAGCTGTTTGAGGGTGTTCTGGCTGACTTCAATGAATTTGGTCTGAATTTCGACCTGCTTGCCCATCAGATTGCGCTTGGCGCTGTGTTCATCGGCCAGTCTGTCTTCGATGGTCAGCATATTGTCGAGCGTCTGCCGGACGAAGAGCCGCTTGAATTCGGGGCGGTAGAGGGCTGAGGTGTGTTTGGGGAAGTCAACACCGTTGAAGAATCCGGAAACATCCAGAGCGCCGGTCTGCGCATCCACCACGTTTCCTTCGGCCAGTTCTGTGCCGACCGATTCCGACACTTTATAGGAGCGGAAGATGATGTCGTTGGCGGAGTTCCATGCGTTGGCGGTTTCAAGGGCGGCGTTCCGTTCATCCTTGGCGATCGGGTCGGCCTTGAATACAGAGGCGACACCTTTGGCGGCGGTGACGGTTTCGTCGCTGACCATCTTGACCGCATCACCGACTACATTGACCGTGTCCCGAGGAGCCGACTTGACCTCCCGAACGGCACTTTCCAGAACCACATCGCTGTTCACCGCATAGTCTCGAGCGGTCATCACTGTCTGAGCGTTCCCTTGCAGGGAAGCCAAGAGCAGAGTCGTCATTCCCATCACTGCTTTTCGCATGCCATGTCTCCTTTTTTCTGTACCCTATATCCCTCTGCCGGAAGCCACCGACCCTATTCCGAGGTTTTTATTAGAAAGCCGAACAAAAACTTCCTGAATACGTCTGTAAGATTCTTCCGCACCCGATGCTAAAAACTGGTGGAGTGTCAGTAAATTTTAATTCGTTGTCAAAATAAAACCTGCTCAATTTCGTTCCAGAGCGTTTTGGCCTTGGAAAATGCGATTTTTCCGCACATTGGAAGGTTTATTGATTTTCAATTTTTGTTCTTCCGGAAGCCGCGGCGCAAACGCCATTCTCGCCGCATGCTTGACCTGCTTTATCCAAGGAACTGCATCCAGTGCGGCGAAACCGCTCCGGAGCCGATGAACTATATCTGCTGGGACTGTCTTTGCACTACGCCCAAGGTTGATCCGCCGTTCTGTGAGCTGTGCGGCGATCCGGTCGCTGGCGATATTCAGCATGACTACACCTGTTTCGCCTGCGCCCGCGAAACGCCTGCTTTCAGCCGGGCCCGTTCCGCCGTCCGTTATGAAGGGGCGGTCGGCGAGTCGTTGCGCGCTCTTAAATATGGCTCAGCTCTCTGGATGGTGCGGGATATGACGGAACTGCTTTTGGCCTGTGTGCAGGCGGAGTATTCCGGAGTCGAGTTTGATGTGATCACTGCGGTGCCGCTGTTTTCGCCTCGGCGGCGCGAGCGCGGATTCAATCAGGCGGCACTGCTGGCGGAGGCACTGGGCCGCCGTTTGCGGCTTCCTTTTCGGGAGCGGCTGCTCCGGCGCGTTCGCGCGACCGTCAGCCAAACGGGTTTGACAGCGCCCCAGCGTGCCGCTAACGTGCACGGCGCTTTTCGGATTGGGCTGTTTGCCCGTCCGGCAGGTTTGAGAATTTTGTTGGTTGACGATGTGATGACCACGGGTGCCACAGTCAACGCCTGTGCTAAAGCGCTTAAACGGGGCGGTGCGGCATCGGTTTATGTGGTGACGGTGGCGAGAGGCTAAAAAAGGATTTTTTATGGCTTTACGATTCGGCAAGAAAAAATATTCGACGGTTCAGGTGCGCAAACGGGATGTTCCGGACGGTTTGTGGGAAAAATGCCCCGGCTGCGGCGAGATTCTCTATGCCAAAGAGCTTGAGGCCAGCCTCCAGGTTTGTCCGAAGTGTTGCTTCCATTTCACCTTGGGGCGTCAAAAGCGAATCGAACTGTTCGCCGATGAAGGAACCTTTGTTGAGTGGGACGCCGATCTGACCACCGCCGATCCACTTGGGTTTACCGGCAAGGATTCGTACATCGCGAAACTCGAAGCCAATCAGAAAAAAACTGGCTTTAAGGATGCCGTCACCTGCGGTGCGGCCAAGCTTAACGGACGGAACATTGGTCTTGGCGTGATGGACTTTTCGTTCCTCGGCGCCAGTATGGGTAGTGTCGTCGGTGAGAAAATCACCCGCCTGATCGAACGCTGCACCGCTGAAAAACTTCCCTGTGTTCTGGTTTGCACCTCCGGCGGCGCCCGCATGTATGAGGGATTGTATAGTCTGATGCAGATGGCGAAAACCAGCGCGGCGCTGGCCCGCCACGCCAAAGCCGGCCTGCCGTATATTCCGGTGCTCACCCATCCGACCATGGCGGGTGTGATGGCCAGCTT
>JADYZA010000107.1 GCA_020853375.1 Verrucomicrobiota bacterium
ATCAAGGATGAAACCGACCGCTACTTTAAAAAAGGATGAATAACACCGTGGAAACGATTAAAACAATCATGATGCGCCGGAGCATCCGGAAGTTTGAAAATACACCGGTGACGGAGGCTCAGATTAAAATTTTGCTCGAAGCGGCGATGAATGCGCCGAGCGCAGGCGACGGACGTCCGTGGCATTTTGTTGTCGTTACAGATCGCGCCCGACTCGACGCGCTGGCCGACGCGCTGGATGAAGGCAAGCCGATGTTCAAGCAGGCGCAGGCGGCGATTCTGGTCTGTCTGGATGAGTCGCTTGAAAAGTTTAAAGGCTTCGGCCCGCAGGACTGCGCGTGCGCCGCGCAAAATCTGCATCTGGCGGCGCACGACATGGGGCTTGGTTCCGTCTGGATTGCCGTTATCGGTGTGCCTCCGCGTGTTGCCGGTTGCCGCAACATATTAGGCGTTCCTGAAAACATCACACCGTTTGCAATTTTTCCGCTTGGGCGGCCAGCTGAAAAGCTGTCAGCCGAATTCCGTTATGATCAATCCCGAGTTCACACTGACCGTTGGTAAATCTTATGAGCGCACAGAAAACGTATAATATCCGGTGTCCGAAGTGCGGGCAGGAGCAGAAGGTGGAGCTTTATGAATCCATTAACGTTTCCCAGCAGCCGGGATTGAAAACCGCGCTGTTCGAAAACCAGCTCAACCGTATTCAATGTCGGTCATGCGACACCTCGTTCCGCATCGACAAGCCGTTGCTCTACAATGATCCGGATCGCAATATTCTGATTCACTGGATACCGGACAACGCGGTTTCGCGGGAAGAAATTCTCGACGATTTCGACAAAAGCATGGAAGAACTGCGCGCCGTGCTTCCCGAAAATATCGAGCCGCCGCGCGTCCGGCTGGTTTTCACCCGCGCCGAGCTGGTTGAGCTGATTTTTATTATCGAGGCGGGAATGGAGGAGCGGGTGGTGGAGTATATCAAGTACACCATTCACATGCAGAATCCGGGGCGTGTTCCGCCTGCAACTAAACAGCTTCTGTTGAATGTGCAGGATTCGACCGCCGACGAGCTGCTTTTCGCTGTGCAGAATACGGAGACTCTGGAGCTGGAAGAGATTTTGCGCTATCCACGCCCCGCCTATCACGGGGTGAAGGACATGTATCGGAAAAATCCGGAAGAGTTCAGAGAGCTTTTCCCCGGCCCGTACATCAGCGCCCGCGCGGCGCTGATGGAAGAAGACTGCGGCGAAGACGGCTGATTATTTTTTCCGCGAGGTTTCGTTGAGCGTCTTTAATGCGCTTTCCGCGGCGCCAGCCGATGCTGTTCCGGCGTTTTCAGCCAGAAAATCTTCGAGCACAATCCGCGCTTCATCAATTCGTCCGGCCTGTTCCATGCAGCGTGCGACACCGAGGATCGCCTGCGGTTGCAGATAGCTTCCAGCGTGGTTTTTGGCAAAAGCGGCAAACTGAGCCGCCGCACCGTTGAAGTCGCCGTCGGCTTCGGAGCAATAGACCAGACCGAGTTCGGCCACCGGGCGCATTTCATGATTTTTATACTGTTTCAGAAAGCGTTCGTATTGAGTACGGGCTTCGGTCGCGTTGCCGTTGTTGAAGAGAATTTTGGCCAGATCGAGCAGGGCGGTCGGCGCGGAGGGCGTCGAGCCGTATTGGTTCACAACGGATTCGAGGTCTTGCGGGCTTTGGGCGCTCATCATCATCTGCTCTGCTTTAACCAGCCGTGATGCCTTGTTCTGCTCGTACAGTTTGGCGGCGAAGACGGCTACAACGGCGGCGAGAACGCCCGCTCCGATCAGCTTGCCGTGCTGTTTCAGAAATTCGCGGACTTCATTAACTTCGCGCTCTTCAAGGGCATGTTTTTTTTGAAGGTGGTCGTGCTGCGGGCTGTGATCTTTGTCCATCATGGGGAAACTCCTGTTTTAAAGGCGGTTACTCTTATCTTTTCGGTCTTAGGATTCAAGCGCGTACAGCTTTAGAATCGGGGCGGCAGTCTGTTCGTCAGACAGGCCGTCGGTATGGACGCTGTGTTTGATTGCATCGTAAAGCGGTTTCCGCTGAGCCAGGAGTCCTTCAATCTGCTTTTTCTTGTCGCCGGAGAGCAGCGGGCGGGTGGTGTCTTTTTCCAGACGTTGGAAAATGGTTTCAGGAGAGGCTTTCAGGCAGACCACCAGTCCGGTTTTTTCAAAGTCGGCGATGTTGTCGGGGTTCAGAACGATTCCGCCGCCGGTGGAAATGATTAAGCCGTTCTGCTGGGAAAGCTCTCGGGTCAGTTCGCGTTCCATTGCCCGGAAGGCGGGTTCGCCTTTTTGGGCGAAAATTTCAGGGATGGTCTGATTCTGGCGCTCTGCAATGATCGAATCCATATCGATCAGTTTCATGCCGGTTTGTTTCGCCAGCACGCGGCCCGTTACGGTTTTGCCGGTTCCCATGAATCCCACCAGAACAATATTCCGTTTACTCATCTGCTGTTTGCTCCAATAAAAAACGCCCCGGATTCCGGGGCGTTATACAAAAGCAAAGCCGGTAAAACCAGCTTTAGGCTTTAGTTTTCTGCAGCGCTTCGCGGATGTCTTTGTTGGTCATCCGGCGGATAACTGCTTCCGCAATGCCGGCGGTGACCAGACGTTTCTTCTGCTGGGCGATACGGTAGCGCTTAGGTCCGGCTTTTTTGGTCGGACGGCGAAGCGGTTTCTTGCGCATTGAACGGCGAATTCTCATTTTTCTTCTCCAAAGGCTTATCGTTTTAAAACGAGCGACGTAACCTACACATGCCGATTACTCGAAGCAACCCTTAAAATGAGCAAATTCAAAACTCGAAAACCGGAGCAAATACGCTAAAAAGGAACACACACCTTGAAACAAAGGAGCCTTGCCATGTCCCGCGCAAAACTTGAAATGCCTGAACTGTTTCCCTTCCGCACCGAATTAACCGTTCGGATCACCGACATTAACTATGGCGGACACCTCGGAAACTCCAATGTTCTGGCTCTGATTCACGAGGCGCGCGTCCGTTTTCTGAGATCGTTTGGATACAGCGAAATCAATATTGAAGGACTTGGCAGCATTATGCTCGATTCGGTTATCATCTATAAGGCGCAGGCTTTCGCCGGAGATGTGTTGCAGATCGAGGTTGCCGCCGGAGATTTTAGCCGCCTCGGATGCGATATTTTTTACCGCATCACTCAGAAAGAAACCGGCGCCGAAGTGGTTCTGGCAAAAACCGGTATCGCGATTTTCGACTATGCCAACCAGAAGCGCGTTTCTCCGCCTGAGGCTTTCGTCAAAAAACTTGGCGGCTGATCAGGGCCGTTTCCAGTACGCCAGAAACTCCGTATTTCCTTTTGGGCCTTTGAGCGGCGAGGTTTTCAGCCCAAGCCATTCGAGCCTGAGTGTTTCCGTTCCGAACTTCCGAACCTTGGAAATGGTTTCTTCGTGAATCAGCGGATCGGTGATGACGCCGCGCCCTTTGCCTACGTCCTCTTTGCCGGCTTCAAATTGCGGTTTAATCAGTGAGACGATTTCGCCGCCGGACTTCAGCAGTTCTTTGACGGCAGGTAGAATGTTTGTGAGGGAGATAAACGACGTGTCGATGGAGGCGAAGTCGGCCAGCTCAGGAAGATCGGCTGGTGTGAGATGTCTGGCGTTTACGCCTTCCATAACGATGACGCGAGGATCTTCGCGCAGTTTCCAGTGAAGCTGTCCTTTGCCGACGTCGATGGCGTAAACCTTGGTTGCGCCATGCTGAAGCATGCAATCCGTGAAGCCGCCGGTGGACGAGCCAATATCGAGGCAGACTTTGCCCGTCAGATTGATCGGGAAGGATTCCATTGCTCCCTCAAGTTTTTCGCCACCTCGACTGACAAACCGTTCGGTTTCTTTCAGCACGATTTCATGATCGTCCGGAATCGGATGTCCGGGTTTCGAGGCCGGTTGCCCATCGACCAGAACCTGTCCGGCCAGAATCAGCCGTTTGGCCTTCTCACGGCTTTCTGCGAGACCTTTTTCCACCAGCAGCTGGTCTAAACGGATTTTTTTCATCTGACGGAGTGTAAATCTTCAAGCCGCGATCTACAATCGTCAATCATGTCAGGTCTGTACATCCACATTCCGTTTTGCGTGCGCAAGTGTTCCTACTGTGCGTTCTACTCACTTCCTATGCCTTGGAAAAATGTTCCGGAGTTTTTCCAAGGCTTGGGAAAAGAGCTGAACAATCTGCCACCGGATTTTTTTCCGGAGACCATTTTTATCGGCGGCGGCACACCGAGCGCACCGGATATCCAAACTCTGGAAACTTTTTCCCCAATGCTTAAACGGTTTAAGCCGGTTGAATTTTCGGTCGAAGCCAATCCGGGGACAGTAGATGCAGCGAAACTGGCGTTGCTGAAGTGGAGCGGTGTGAATCGGCTCTCTATCGGTGTGCAGTCGTTCGATTTCCAATGTTTGGAAACGTTGGGGCGGATTCATTCAGCGGAGCAGGCGGAGGCCGCCTTCCGTTTGGCGCGCGCAGTCGGCTTTGAAAATATCAGTCTCGATCTGATTTTCGGCGTGCCGGGCCAGACGATGGAAATGCTGGAGTCTGATATCGACCGTGCGCTGGCGCTTAGCCCGGAGCATATTGCGATTTATAATTTGATGTACGAGGAGGGGGCGCCGCTAACGAAGCGTAATTTGCCCAGGCTAGACGAAGAGATGGAGCGCGACATGTATGATCGGATTCGCAGCCGATTGCAGGCCGCTGGATTTTTGCACTACGAAATTTCCAACTTCGCCAAGCCCGGGTTTGAGTGTCGGCATAATTTGCTCTACTGGAGCGGCGGCGAATATATCGGCGTCGGCCCGGCGGCTCATTCCCACTGGAACGGTGTTCGCTGGGCGAATGTTTCTGATGTGAATGATTATTGCTCCAGCGGCCCCCGCCGTGAGTTTGAAGAAATGCTCGAGTCGGATGCCAAGGAACGTGAAACGCTGGTGATGGGTTTGAGGCAGCTCGCAGGGGTTGAGGTTTCGTCCAGACTTTGGAAACCGCTTGAAGAAAGTTTCCGGAGTTTGGAAAAAGAGGGTTTACTGGTGATCACCGGACGGCACGTTCGACTCTCTGAAAAGGCTCTATTTGTGAGCGATGCGGTCTTTGCGGAATTGGTTTGATTTGGCGCTTGCCAAGGAAAGGGTCAGTCCGTAGATTACGCCACTCTTTGAGGTAAATTTTTAGATTGTGAGGGAACACCATGGCTAAATGTGCAATGACAGGCAAAGGAACAGTTTCAGGCCGCCGGATCGTCCGTAAGGGTTTGAGAAAGAGCAAAGGCGGTATCGGTCTGCACGTGACCAGCGCCACAAAACGCAAATTCAAGGCGAACCTTCAGCACGTCCGAATCAAAGATGAAAACGGCACTGTGCGCCGCGTATGGGTTTCCGCCAAAGCAATCCGTTCCGGTCTTGTGACCAAAGCCTAAGAGCGCGACTGCTCTGTTTCAGAAACCGGTCCTTTAATCAGGGGCCGGTTTTTTTGTACCCAGACACAAAAAAACACCCTCCGCGAACGGAGGGCGTATATCACAGAACCTCGGGAGGTTTTACCAGCTGGCTTTGGTCATACCGGGGATGAGCCCGTTGGAAGCCATTTCGCGCAGGCAGATACGGGAGAGACCGAATTTTTTGTAGACAGCACGCGGACGACCGGTTACGCGGCAACGGCTCTGAACGCGGATTGGATTGGCGTTGCGCGGCAGTTTGCGAAGTTTATCAAATGCGGCCATACGATCTTCGTAGGACGTTTTTGGATTGTGGATGATGGTCTTCAATTCAATGCGCTTGGCGTAGTACTTTTTCGCCATCTTGATGCGCTTTTCGTTTTTAACGATACTGCTCGTTTTTGCCATAAATCATTTTCCTCAATGGTTCGGTGAAGCGGGGATAAAACAGGAAAAGGTAGAGGCGTGCAACCCTTTTCTAAGCAAAAGTCGCTTGCTGGAACGGGGAGCTCAGTCGCTGTTTTAGTTTTGTTTTCAAGGTGTTTATCGGGCAGACTCCGGCTCTATTTTTCAGGTTCTGGTAGAGGAAGGTCGGTGGATTATGTGCGGAGTTGTTGGTTATGTGGGTGGTAAAGAGGCGGCCGCGATCTTGATCGATGGCTTGCAACGACTGGAATACCGAGGCTACGACTCGGCCGGTATTGCGGTGCTCCATGACAAAATTATTTCCTCCAGCAAAGAAGTTGGGCGGCTGGTCAATCTGGAAAAAATGCTGGCGGTAATGCCTATCCGAGGAATTTGCGGAATTGGACATACCCGCTGGGCGACGCATGGGGCTCCTTCGCAAATCAACTCTCATCCGCATTTCAGTTCAGATCGGGCCGTTGCTGTGGTGCATAACGGAATTATTGAGAACTATGCCGAGTTGCGCGAAGAGCTGGCCGCTCTAGGACATAAGTTCCTTTCAGAAACCGATACGGAAGTGGTTCCTCATTTGATCGAACAGGCGCTAAAAGACGGCGCGGCATCGCCGCTTGAGGCGATTCAGATTACGCTCAAGCGGTTGCGTGGCGCATATGCGCTTGGAATTTTGTTCCGTGATGAGCCGGATACCATTTTTTGCGCCCGCAGGGGCAGTCCGCTGATCATTGGACTCGGCGAAAACGAGAATTTTATCGCCAGCGATGTGCCGGCGATCATCAACCGTATTAAGAAGGCGATTTATTTAAACGACGGCGAAATGGCTGTGTTGCGTTCTGACAGCGTGGAAGTCTGGACGATGGATGGCAAAAAAGTTCAGCCAGAGATTAAGGAAATTAAATTTCAGGCGGAAGCCGCTGAGTGCGCTGGCTTTGAAACATTCATGCTGAAGGAAATTCATGAGCAGCCTCGTATTCTGCGTGCGATGCTCGACAAGCATGTTTCGGCGGACGGAAGGATTGATATTGGCTCCAGTCTGAGCCCTGACTATTTCCGCAAGCTCAACCGGATTATGATTGTTTCCTGCGGCACGGCGTATCATGCGGGGATGTACGGTAAGCTATTGCTGGAAAATTTGACCGGCATTGCGGTTGAAACGGATCTGGCCAGTGAGTTCCGCTATCGCGACCCGAAGATTGATCCGGGCACGTTGATTGTTCCGGTTTCTCAGTCTGGTGAAACCGCCGATACGTTGGCCTCCATACGAATGGCCAAGGAATGGGGTTGCCGGATTTGCGCGATTTGCAACGTCGAAGGCAGTTCAGTGGTGCGTGAGAGCGATTCAGTTTTCTTCACGCATTGCGGGCCGGAAATCGGCGTAGCTTCAACCAAGGCGTACACCGCGCAACTGATGGCTTTTGCGCTTTTCGCATTGTATGTGGCTGGCGTGCGCGGGAATTTAACGCCGGAGCAGATCAGGGGCTATTTGGCGGATTTACAGGAAGTTCCGGATGCAGTTCATTATGTGGTTCAGAAAAAAGACATAATCCGCGCGATTGGTGAAAAGCACCACGACGGGCCGAGCTCGCTCTATCTGGGCCGTAAATTTAACTATCCGACCGCGCTGGAAGGCGCCCTGAAAAACAAGGAGATTTCCTATCAGCACGCCGAAGGTTATGCAGCGGGCGAAATGAAGCACGGCCCGATTGCTCTGATCAATGATGCGTTACCCGTGATTTGTATTTGCACAAAAACGACCGACGAAGTGTACGAAAAGATGCTTTCGAACATTAAGGAAGTCGAAGCTCGGAGCGGCCGCATTATCGCTGTGGCGACCGAAGGGGATGTTGAAATTGCCAAACTGGCTGGAGACATCATCTATGTACCAAGGGTTCGCGATGAATTTACTCCCATCGTTAATGTGGTCGCCCTTCAGTTGTTTGCCTATTATGCGGCCCGTGCCCGTGGCACAGACATCGACAAACCGCGCAATCTGGCTAAAAGCGTGACCGTAGAGTGAAGATGTTGCGCAAAGTATCCACAAAATCATACGGCGACAGATCGTTGCATTTCAGGGATTAAACGCTTGTCGGCGGCTGGGCGGCATGGATATATTCCGAGCCTTCTTTTCGGGGCGGTAGCTCAATTGGTAGAGCGCCACGTTCGCAACGTGGAGGTCGAGGGTTCGATCCCCTTTCGCTCCACAA
>JADYZA010000108.1 GCA_020853375.1 Verrucomicrobiota bacterium
AACGGGATTGAGATTACGCAATTCCTCTCCGACATGGGCGCCTTCTCCGGTGCGCTGAAGATGCTGGCGCTGGATATCAATAAGATTGTCAATGATCTGCGTCTGCTTGCCTCCGGTCCGAATACCGGACTCGGCGAAATTCTGCTTCCGCCGGTCGAGCCGGGTTCGTCGATTATGCCGGGCAAGATCAATCCAAGCATCTGCGAAGCCGCCAATATGGCCTGCCTGCAGGTGGTCGGTAACGACGCGGCGGTGATGATGGGCTGCGCGGCCGGTCAGCTGGAGCTGAACACGCATATGCCGCTGGTCGGTACCAATATCGTTAAGTCGCTCCGGATTCTGACGAAGGTCTGCGACGCGCTGGATAAAAAGTGCGTACGCGGCATCACCGCCTACGAAGAGGTCTGCCGGAAATACTTTGAAAACAGCGCCGGACTGCCGACGATTCTGAATCCGGTTCTGGGCTACGATAAAGTCGCCGAACTGGTGAAAGAGAGCCTCAAGACCGGCAAAACGCTGGCGGAACTGGTGCGCGAGAAAAAGCTGATGCCGGAAAAAGAGTTCGCCGCCCTGCTCGCCTGCTCCAACGGGCCTACACGGTAAGAGAGGCCTTGAGGCGGATGCTGGCCGCGCTTTACTTCGTCTCAGCGATGGACTGACGACTCTTGCGCCGCCGGTGAATAATAACATAGACGATGATAATGGCGACGCAGCTGCCAACGGCCAGAATTGTAGCTTCTCGCGAGTATTCCTGAATCAGCTCGCTGTTCTGTCCGGCTACGTAGCCGATGACGGCCAGAATGGCCACCCAAATTCCGGCGCCCAGACCAGTCCAGAAAAGGAAATGGGCCATGTTCATCCGAGCAATGCCCGCCGGAAGCGAAATATATTGCCGGATCACCGGAATCAACCTTCCTGTAAACGTGCTGATTTCCCCGTGACTCCGGAAGAATTTTTCGCCTTTTTCAAAATTCTTTTCGGAGATCAGGAGATATTTACCCCATTTGAGCAGAAGCGGACGCCCGAGAGCCAGAGCTAAGTAATAATTGAAAAGAGCTCCCAGCCAGCTTCCAATAATTCCCATAATGATGGCGACCCAGAGATTCATTTCGTGGCCGGAAGCGTAGCTCGCGGAGGTTAAATAGGCGGGCGAGGCCAGATAGCCTGCTGGAATCATGACAACTTCGCTGGGAAACGGGAAGCAGGAGCTTTCCAGAAACATCATAATGACGATTCCGACGTACCCCCACTGCCCTACAACCGCAACAATCCACTCCACAACCCCATGCAGCATTTCCATAAAAACTCCTATCTGAATTCAGGTTCCTGTTTAACAAATTGGCGCTGATTTACTCATCAGAAAAGTTTCAGCAGCCGTTCAATCCAGTACCCCAATAAGGCGGTACAAGGCAGTGTCAGCACCCAGACCCACACCATTCGTCTAACGACAGTCCATTTGACGGCACTCAGCCGTTTCGTGGCACCGACACCCATGATCGCAGATGAGATAACATGGGTCGTGGAAAGTGGAATGCCCCAATGACTAGCAATCTGGATAATCAAAGCCGCAGTGGTTTCCGCCGCAAAACCGTGAATGGGTTGCAGTTTCACCATTTTGTGGCCCAGCGTTTTGATGATACGCCAACCGCCGATAGCCGTTCCGGCCGCCATGGTGAAGGCGCATATAAGTTTCACCCAGAGAGCAATGGTAAACTCCGGTGTGCGCAGAAAGCTCAGATAGCTGGGCAAATTCTCAAAGTCGCCGGCATTGGTGGCGGTGAAAAGAATCAGCGCGATAATCCCCATGGTTTTCTGGGCATCGTTTGTACCATGACTAAGTCCCATCCAGGAGGCACTGACCAATTGAAGTTTCCCGAAAATCGCATTAATCAAACGTGGCCGGAGATTTTTGAGGAGCATCGTTAATAAAGCCATAAAGAGAAAGCCCGCCAGAATACCAACGGTCGGCGAGGTGAACATTGGAATGACCACTTTGTGCCAAAGACCCTCTACTTTTCCGCTGGATGGACTAACCACCGCCCACCGGATTACTTCCCATCGACCATTTGCCGAAGCCAACGTAGCCCCACACAGACTCCCAACCAATGCGTGGCTTGAGCTGGATGGAAGGCCGAACCACCATGTCAGCAGATTCCAGACAATAGCGCCAAGCAAAGCTCCAAGGATGGTGTAAATCGTCACATAATGGGTATCAACCAGCCCCTTGCCAATGGTCGTGGCAACGGATACTCCGATTAGAGCTCCAACCAGATTAAAAAAGGTGGCAAGTAAAATAGCCTGCCGAGGCGAAAGCACTTTCGTGGATACCGTCGTGGCGATTGCGTTAGCCGTATCGTGAAAGCCGTTGATGTATTCAAATACTAAGGCGATCAGGATTACCAGAAGTATAAGATAAAGCATAAGCGGGCCCGTTGCGTTATGAATACTTCAGTACAATTTGAAAAACGATATTTCCGGCATCGCGACAACGATCAATAACTTTTTCCAGAATATCGTACAGATCCATTTGTATGATCACTTTTAAAGGATCGTGATTCCCGGTATAGAGATCATGAGTCAGCTTCAGAATGAGTTTATCCGCTTCACCTTCCAGATAATGAAGTTGGTCATTTTCCTCTTTAATTTTGTCCAGATGAGTCCGTTTACGTATATGCTCAACCATTTTGGCTACGGTTGCAGTGGTCTGCTCAAGGATATCCGTCTGCTTCGAAAAGCTGACGCCTTCCAGATACGGTCTACACAAGAGATACTTTTCACTGAACTTTTCTACTGTCTTTGGAATTCTGTACAATGCTGAGGATAACGCCTCGATATCTTCACGTTCCAGTGGGGTTACAAAGGTCTTGCAGAGTTGTTCGGTAATTTCTTCGGTAATCCGTTTGTCTTTCCGGCGGGTCTTGGCCATCTCATCCAGGGCCGCGATTTCCACCGGATTTTTAAGCATCTTTACCATCAGGCCGACACTGCTCTCAGCCTCCCTTGCGCTGGCTTCCAGCAGATCGAAGAACTTATCATCACGACCGAGTAATTTTTTTAACCATTTCATGGTGGCGGTTCTAGCAGAAGCCGTTACGAAGCACACGTAAAAAAACCGGATGACCGCAGAAAACCGGCGCAATTGGGGTCGTCTTCGCGCTCTTTTCCGGTTAGGCTTGGACAATAAAGGAAAGTTTTCGAATGAGTATTTTAATCAGGCAGGTTGAGTTGAACGGGGCGCCCGCTGATGTGTTCATCAGCGGAAACAAGATCCAAAGACTAGGCGACTGTTCCGGTCAGACGGCGGAGATTGTTCTCGATGGGCGGAATAAGGCGATTCTGCCGACGTTTCATAACGCGCACACCCACGCCGCAATGGCATACATGCGCAGCTATGCCGACGATATCGAGCTTCACACTTGGCTGAACAATCACGTCTGGCCGTTTGAAAGTAAAGTGACCGAAGAGGATGTCTATGACGGCGCACGGCTGGCCTGTCTGGAAATGATCAAATCCGGAACAACTTTTTTCAACGACATGTACTGGTTCTGGAACGGCACCGCCCGCGCCGTCGATGAAATGGGTCTGCGTGCCGCCCTTTCCGCCGTATTTATCGACTTCAGCGATCCCGCCAAAGCTCAGGAACAGATTGAGCAGAATAAGCGGCTTTTCGAAGAGCGTACTCGGTACAGTGACCGGATCATTTTCCAGCTCGGCCCCCACGCCATCTATACGGTTTCCGAGCCGTCGCTCCGCTGGTGCAAAGAGTTCGCCGCCGAATACGAACTGATGATTCATATTCACCTATCCGAAACGCAAAAAGAAGTGGCCGATTGCCTTAAACAGCACGGACGGCGTCCGGTTGACTATCTCGACTCGATCGGATTCCTCGGACCAAACATCACCGCCGCGCACTGCATCTGGTTAGACCCGTACGAAATGGAACTGTTGGCGAAGCGGGGTGTGAAGGCGTTGCACTGTCCGAGTTCCAATATGAAGCTGGCTTCCGGCAAATTCCGTTTCACCGACGCCGTGAAGGCCGGAATGAGCGTGGCAATTGGCACCGATGGTTGCGCCTCGAACAACTGCCTCGACATGGGTGCGGAAATTAAAATGGCCGCCCTGCTCGAAAAACATT
>JADYZA010000109.1 GCA_020853375.1 Verrucomicrobiota bacterium
TGAGCGAGGCATACAGCGGTAACGGCGTGGAATACACCGGCGATATCGGCATTCCGGATGTCGCCGTGACGGACCATCCGCGCATCACCAACGCGCCGTCGCTCTACACGCTCGGCGTCGCCTATGAAGTCGCTCCGGATCAGGTCGAAGCGTTTCTCGCGGCCAACCGGAAAAAAGTTGAACAGCTGTTCACCGGACACGGGCCGTGGGAAGGATATAACACCACGCAGAATAAGGTGATTGAGTTCCAGACCACGGCGCATACGCTGGCGCTGATTCTCGGCGGCATCGGCTCTGCCGAGGAAAACATGCAGCGCTATCTGACGTGGCAGGGCGTGACTTCACTCTCCAAGGTGCAGGGCGGCGAGTCTTCCGCGTTTGATTTTCTATCGGAGCGGGTGCAGTGGATATCGTGGAGTCCGCTTGGCGATTCGATGGAAGCGCTGCGCTGGCGCAACGGATTTCGTCTGCGCGCCGACGCCGTGAAAAGCGGCGCGGTGACGGTTAAACTGCCGAAGAAAATCAGCCTGTCGAACGGCGCACTGCTGATTCGCTACCGCGCGGCCAATCCGGTGAACGCTGTCATTACGCTGACCGGCGGGCCGACGGCGTTTCAGAACGAAATTTCCGCGCGCTTCGATCAAACAGATTCGGAAAAGGAAATCCGGATTCCGATGCCTGCAACGCCGGGACTTGAACGTGTCAGCGAGCTGGTCTTGCGTTTCGGCGACGTGCGCTTGCCGCAACCGGTGGATCTAACGCTTTCCGGAATCGAATTTGTTCCGGCACAGTAAGTCGATTTATTTCAGGTAGGAACAGCAGTAGTCGGCCACGACCGGAACCCGGAGTTTGAATTTGCTGTTAGCTGGAACCTGATAGGATTCGCCGGCCTTGAACGTTTTCCAATCGTTGGAACCGGGCAGCAGAACATCCATCTGTCCGCCGAGCATTTCCATGATTTCAGCGGCGTCGGTGCCGAATTCATAGTCGCCCGGCATCATGATTCCGAGCGTCTTTTTGGTGCCATCGGCGAACAGCACGGTACGGCTGGTGACCTTGCCGTCAAAATAGACGTTGGCTTTTTTCACGACGGTTATGTTTTTAAATTCACTCATTTAAATCTTCTCCATGGTTCAGGATTCGCTCAGTCGCTTTTTCGGTTCGTCGTGAAGCATGGCGTGGGCTTCGCGCAGAATGTCCGGAATGCGGTCGGCGAACGGACTGTTTTTAAGAAACGGTTTGAGTTCTTCGGCGTTGATGTTGGCGGCGGGCTGTCCGGGGAACCAGTGCCCGGCATTGCCCATGAGGTTGTAGCGCATTTTTCCGAACGCAATCATGTCGAGCCCCTTGGCGTAGGTCCACAGGCGCAGGATTTCGGGGATGTTAATTTCGCCGGGCGTGTCGATCTGGCGCGGAAGTCCTTCGTGCCAGTGATGCACCCAGTCGGCGCCGAGCGTTTTTTCCAATGCTTGGAAAATCCGCGCTTCGATTTTTCCAACCATCGGAAGTTTTTCTTCCAGACTCTGGACGGCGGTGACGTGTTCGACGAAGTCAGATGGCCGCGAGGCTCCGATGGAGAGCGTGTGAACGTGGGGATCGCGCAGGCAATAGAGGTCGTTGAACTGCATCGGGGTGAGCGGCGCGCAGAGGTCGATGAGCTTTGTCGACGGCTCGTAGAGTTTTCCGCCTTTATCGACCGGGCTGATGATGAAAACGCCCATGTCGCGTTTGATGGCGGCGTCGACCGGCGCGCGGTTGATCGGGTGATAGACAAAATACCAGTGAAGGTTCACGTAGTCGAACAGGCCGGTTTCGATGGCTTTAACGACAAGGTCGGACGGTCCGTGGGTGGAAAAGCCGACATGGCGGCAGCGGCCTTCTTTCTTGATCTGTTCGAGCGCCGGCATGCATTTGATCGCCTGTTGCAGAGTTTCTTCGTCGTTAACGCCGTGAATGGCGAGCAGGTCAACGTATTCCAGTTTCAGCGCGGCCATGGAGATGTTGAAAGCTTCGATGAATTCTGCCGGAGTATTTTTCGGGCCGACCTTGGTTTGCACGATCATTTTGTCGCGGGGAAGGTCGCGTAAAAATTTTCCGAGCTGGTATTCCGAGGTGCCGTAGCCGCGGGCTGTCTCGATGTGATTGATTCCGAGGTCCAGAGCATAGCGGACGGTGGCTTCGAGGTTTTTCTGGTTGTCCTCCGTGACCGAGGCGCGGGCGGCTTCGTCGTCCTGCCAGCTTTGCTGGTAGCGCATACCGCCGCTGGTGAGGACGGTCATTTGAAGTTCTGTTTTCCCAAAACGTCGTTTCGGCACGCTCATGCTTTAACCTCCAAAGGCCACGATGATACTCAGGGACACTGCGGAGAGCAATGTGCTGACGACAATGATGTGAGCGGCCAGCTCTTTGTCGCTGGAAAATATGTCGGCCAGCACGTAGCTGACAACGGCCGTCGGGCAGGCCAGATAGATGAGCAGAATCTGCCGCTCAATGGGCGGAAGATTCCAGAGCAATGCAAGGCCAAGGCCGATCAGCGGCTGAATAAACACTTTGATTCCCGATGCGGTCAGCGAGTGAAGCAATCCGCGCCCAACGCCCTTGAACGAAAGCGACGCGCCGATGCTGAGCAGTGCCAGCGCCAGCGCGGAGTCGCCGAGCGCGCCGAGCGAGCGCTGGATGGATGTCGGGAAGCGCAACCCGTACGCATTGCAAATCAGTCCGGCGGCGCAGGAAAGCAAGATCGGGCTGGTCAGCAGCTGTCTGACAAAAACCCAGACGGCTTGCCGTCGGCTTTGCGCTTTGTTTTCGCTGTGCATCAGTAGAACGGAGACGGACAGGATATTATAAAAAACGACAGCCGGAGCGAGAGCGACGGTTGCCAGCGCCGCGACTCCTGGCGTGAGGCTGGAGAGCGAATACAGAATAACCGGCAGGCCGATAAAGGCGTTATTGGAGCGGGCGGATCCTTGCACAAAGGCCCCCATTGAAAGCGGTTTCAACCGGAGAATGCGGCCGATGAGGTAGGCGAATATCGCCGAACCGATCGTCGAAAGAATCAGTAGTAAAGAGAGGCGCGCCACATCGCCGGAATTGAAAGAGGCGTTACTTACCTTGTCCAGTAACAGGGCGGGCAGGGCAACCCAATAGGTCAGCCGGTTTAGGCCTTTGGCTAACTCTTCAGAGAAGAAACCGGTGCGGCAAAGCAGCTTGCCGAGGGCGATGATTAGGAAAATGGGCATCAAGCTATCGAGTACATACATGGCGGGGAGAGTAAAGAGGCTCGGCGGCTGAAACAAGTTGAAAGGCGCCGACCCGTTTCATTTGACATCATTCATCTTTTCCGTACAATGTGCGCTTCATTTTTACCAAGGCGGGATAGCTCAGTTGGTAGAGCAGGGGACTGAAAATCCCCGTGTCCTCGGTTCGATTCCGAGTCTCGCCACCACCTCTTCCCTCCTAATCGTTTTTTCGATCTGACTGCGTAAAAAAAGCACCCCGCCGAAGCGAGGTGCTTTTTCAGATTAGGAAAATACGGTTTTGCGTATTTTCATGAGGCTTGCCCTGTTGCAGGGCCTCCCGCGAAAGCGGGGGTTATTTCATCTTCATTTTGCGGCCGACTTTTTTGACCAACTCTTTGCATCGGCGACGCAGCGCCTTGTAGTCGATCTGAAGATCAAGCATCACATCGTAATCATTTGGTTCAAATCCGAATGGTGTCATCTTGATTCCTCCTTTCTTTTTCTAATTGGAAGGCGCCTTTTGGGCCTTCCCGGATTTTGCCTTTCCAACCCTTGGAAAAGTAAATCGTGCTGCCTTTTTACTCTTCCTTGGGCTGATGTCAACAGATCAAATGTTAGAAAATGGTTAACTATTGCGAAAACAAAAACATCCGTTGCGGTATTTCGCAGAAACAGGACGGAAATCATCTGGTATATTTATGCGATGCCCCGCCATCAGAAAGTCGGCGGTGAGGCTACCAGTTTAGGGTGAGCGACACGCCCGCGAAGCGCTCCGGAGTGCGCTGGCCGGGGAACGTCTGGAAGTTATCATCCCATGCGTTGTTCAGCAGGAACGAAAGGGTGGCGTAGTCCGCTTGAGGCGGCGTGAAGCGAACGACAAACGAGCTATCGGCGCCGAAGTCGCCGCCGGTGCGAACCGCATTATCGGTTTGCCAGCGGAGCGATTGGACCGTGCCGATCTCGATCGGTTTAACCGGACGCCAGAGCAGTGAGGCTTGTGTCAGGTGTTCGGGATAGTCGAGGGCGTAACGGGATGCGTAATTTCCGAAGTCGGCAGCGGTCCGATCCTTGTATATCCATGTGTGGGCTAGTTGCATCTCGATATTTTTGGCTGGGTACCAACCGAAGCGCGCTGCGGTTCCATAGATGTCCAAGTTGCCGATATCCACGGCGGTCCAGCGGGCGGCGGAATTGGTCTTCATCCAGTCGACTGTATTGTGCGATCGGCGGTAGAACGCTGAAACCTTCCAGTCGGTGTGCTCCGACGGAGTGCCCTTCAGCCCGGTTTCCATCTGCTGTTCAGTCTGCGGTTCGAGGCCGGAATTGCCGAGGCTGAAGGGTGAGTTATAGTTCAGTTCGGTGTAGGACGGCTGGCGCACCGTTTCGGTATACGCCGCAAAAGCGGTTAGATTGTCTGAAAGCTGATAATCCAAGCCGGCTTGCGGCAGGTAGTACGGTGATTCTCCGGTAAAAAATTCACTGCGCATCCCAGCGGTCACCTTCAGGCGGTCACCTTGCCACTGCGGCAAAAGGGAAACGCCTCCGCGCGTCCGGTTAAAGTGACCCAGCGGACCGGAGCCGACGCTGTCGATCTGTTCATGATCCATATCCGCGCGCCAACCGAACGCCCAGCGGTTTACCTCCATCGTACGGCCATCAAAAAAAGCGGAGCTGACTTGCGAGCGGTGTTGGTTGAGATAGGTATAAGTCGGCAACGCATAATCGTCATGAAATTCATGCCATGAAACACCGCCGCGAAGGTAATCCGAATTCAAATCGCCTTTGCGGGCCGACAGATAAACAAGAGTGTCTTCGGTTTTCTCGTTGGCTGGAACCGCGTCACTGACACCGTAATAGCCGCGCGCGCCGAACTCTTTTTTCTGATGAGCAGCCAAGGCGTCCACTTGCACATCGTCTTCGCGATACTGCACATGGCCGCCGGCATATTCCCGGTCATAGTCGTTATCCTTATAATCCACACCTTCAGCCGATTCCCGTCCGCCGAACAGGCCGAGGCCGAGCTGCTTGGTGAGCATATGTTGCACAAGCGCGCTCTGCCAGTCGCGGTGATCCGAGCCGAATCCGGTTTCCACCTGTTTTTTTCCGGAGATTGGAAGCAGGTCGAATCCGGCGGTACCCGTCAGATGTCCGCCCTGATTATCCAATCCTGTCAGCACTTTAGGCCGGGAAAGCATCACGGCGGGCAGCGGCAGCTCGGCGTTGAAATGTTCGGTCTGAGGATTACGCAGAGTCAGTCCGCCCAGCGCGAGGCCTGCGCCGCTGAACGAACTCCCGCGGATGGAAAGGTCGTTTTGCGCCCCGCCCTGAGAATTCAAAACCACGCCGGGTTCGGCGCGCAGAACCTCATGAATCGCCGCGCTCTCGGCAGTCTGCGCCGCGGCAGTCACCACAATTGGCGCGACATTGGTTACGATCTCTTCCGCGCAAAGAACGCGGAAACTGAAAAGGGTGACGGTTACGATAAAAATAGGCTTCATAATATTTTTCCGGAACGTATGCTTTCCAACTCGAGGCCGGAGAAGGTACTTGAATAGCCGATAAAGTCGATCGTTTTGTAAGGAAAGGAACTCTCATGAACAGCGATAGAGTTAAAAAAGGAATGGAGCGCGCGCCCCACCGCAGCCTGATGCACGCCACGGGACTGACCGACGCGGATATCAAAAAACCGTTCATCGCCGTCTGTAATTCCTTCAACGAAGTCATTCCCGGACACGTCCACCTGAATCAGGTTGGACGGCTCATTTGCGAAGCCGTCCGCGAAGCGGGCGGAACGCCTCGCGAGTTTAATGTCATTGGTGTTTGCGACGGAATCGCGATGGGCCACGAAGGGATGAAGTTTTCTCTTCCGAGCCGCGAACTGATCGCCGACAGCGTGGAGACCATGGTTCAGGCTCATGCTTTTGACGCGATGATCTGTATTCCCAACTGCGACAAGATTGTTCCCGGCATGCTGATGGGCGCGGTTCGTTGCAACATCCCGACGGTTTTTGCCAGCGGCGGCCCGATGGCTGCCGGACGGATGGCGGATGGCCGCGTCGTTGACCTGATCAGCGTTTTCGAAGGTGTCGCGCAGTGCAAAGCCGGTAAAATGAGCGAGGCGGAACTGAACGAGCTGGAGTGCAAAGCCTGCCCGTCCGCCGGGTCCTGCTCCGGTATGTTCACGGCCAACTCCATGAATTGTCTTTGCGAAGCAATTGGTATGGCGCTTCCGGGGAACGGAACGCTGCTGGCGACGGAACCCGCGCGTCTTGCGCTTTGGAAAGCCGCCGCGAAACGCGCGGTTGAAATGGCGCTGGCCAACGGGCCAAAACCGCGCGACATCATCACGGTCGAATCGGTCGATAACGCTTTTGTGCTCGATATGGCAATGGGCGGTTCGACGAACACGGTTCTGCACACGCTGGCAGTCGCCAACGAAGCAGGGGTTGCCTACGACTTGGAGCGCATCAACAAGCTTTCCAAAATCACGCCGAACATCTGCAAAGTTTCGCCGTCGTCGAATTTTCATATCGAAGATGTGCGCGACGCTGGCGGCATTAGCGCCATTCTCGGTGAAATCAGCAAGATCAGCGGACTACTCAAGCTCGACCGTCCAACCGTCACCGGCAAAACGCTCGGCGAAAATATCGCCGGAGCCGTCAGCAAAAATGAAAAGTGCATCCACAAAGTCGAAAACGCCTACAGCAAAGAAGGCGGACTCGCCATTCTGCGCGGCAACATCGCCGAAGCGGGTGCCGTTGTGAAGAGCGCGGGCGTCGACCCGAAAATGCTCGTTCACAAAGGCCCGGCGGTCATCTTCGAATCGCAGGAAGAAGCCTGCGAAGGAATTCTCGCCGGAAAAGTCAAAGCGGGCGACGTTGTGGTTATTCGCTACGAAGGGCCGAAAGGCGGTCCCGGCATGCAGGAAATGCTCGCACCCACCAGCTACATCATGGGGCAAGGACTTGGCGATAAAGTCGCGCTCATCACCGACGGACGATTCAGCGGCGGAACGCGCGGCGCCTGCATCGGACACATTTCACCTGAAGCGGCGGAAGGCGGGCCGATCGGTCTGCTCAAAACCGGCGACCTCATCGAAATCGACATACCGAACCGCAAACTGCACGCCGACGTTTCCGAAAAAGAATTTTCCGAACGTCGGAAAACATGGAAGAAGCCCGCGCCGCGCTACACCACCGGCTGGCTGGCGCGCTACGCTTCGCTCGCCACCAACGCCAGTAACGGCGCCGTGCTGAAATCGCAGTGCGATGTTTGCGATGTGTAACCATTGACTTGCTTCCCGATCATTTTGGAAAGGCGGCCTCATGAAAAAAATATCCGGTTGTATTCTCGTATGTTTGGCTCTTGCGACGCTGGTTCAGGCGCAGAACATTCAACTTCCCGCGCCGCGCAGGACCGGCGGCATGCCGTTGATGGAAGCGCTCAACGCTCGGCAGACACAACGCGCCTTTTCGCCGAAGCCGCTGAGCGGACAGCA
>JADYZA010000110.1 GCA_020853375.1 Verrucomicrobiota bacterium
GCGGGCGAGGTATGGGGTGAGTGACGGGATTTGAACCCGCGACATCCAGAATCACAATCTGGCGCTCTAACCAACTGAGCTACACCCACCATCCTGAGAAAGGCGTGACAGAGTAGTAAAATTTCGAGAGAAAGCAAAATATATCTACCCATTTTAATCCCCAATCCTATTGGTGCTAAGACTGGTGGAATGCGACACCGCCGCCAGTTCCTGCTGATGCAACAGCTCCTCAAAAGATCCGGTTCGGGCAATTGAGTCAAAAACAGGATTGTGCATTTCTGCGATGGTCTGACGTGGTGTTAGAAAACCGGAAGCCTCCCGGAGCGAGCTGACGGCGAGATTTTCATCATGATTTTGCGCGGCGGCCTTTGCGAGCATCAGGCAGACGGCGAGAGGATCTGCCCCTTTTATTTGGGTTAAGAAGCCTATCGCATCCTGAATTCGCCCGGCCGCAGTCAGATACGCCACATAGGTTTCGAGCAGTTGCGTATCTTGCGGATTGATCGAGAAATATTTTTCAAACTCGGCAACCGCTTCACCGGTTCGTCCGGCTTTCTGGTACATCAACGCCAGATTTCTGTGGCACCCGGCGGAATCGGGCTGCAACTGAAGCGCCTGTCGGAAAAATGCTTCGGCCTGATCGTATTTTCGTAGTCCCGTGTATGCAACGCCCAGATTATTGAGCAGTTCAGTAGAGGGATTTTCTTCCCGAACCTGCAACAGAAACCGGACGGCTTCTTCGAAATTCTGTTGTTTCAGATAGACCACGCCCAGCTTGCCTTGAATTCCGGTCATCTCGGGAAAAATTTCCAGCGCCTTTTCAAAGTGGCGTTGCGCAGGAATCAGATCATTTTGCCTCAACGCCTGCTCACCCATGACGCTGTGATACGCGGCATTCTTTAGCCACTGAGTCGAAAACTTTTTCGATCCGGGCGGCTCGCTACCATCCACCTGAGCCGCAGCTTGCTGGTACTCAATCACCCATTGCTCATCGGCAGGAAGCGAATAGGCCGGCGTATAGGGCGCTTTCGTGATGACCGAGCCGGATTCTTCCGGGATATCGATGTAATTATTAATCAGAGCGACGAGTAGCGCTCCGGTCAGGATGAAAAAGGCGAGCCCAGCGAACAGGTTAACGCGCTGCTGTTTGCGGATTTGCTGGGCGATCTGTTCAGAGAAGGTTCGTGAAAATTCAGATTCCTCAGACTTAAAATCCTCTGCTCGGTAAATATCCTGGATATCTGTATCGGGTTTTTTCATGGCGTGAAGACGCATAACAATTGGGTTAGAGGCGGTATTCTTGGCATAAGGCCGCATCGGCCAGAACCAGCGAAGCCATCGACTCCACAATCGGAATCGCGCGCGGCAGAACGCACGGATCATGGCGGCCTTTGGCCTCCAGAGTCACCGGACTTCCGTCCAGCGACACGGTTTCCTGAGCCAGACCGATAGTCGCCACCGGCTTGATTGCAATTCGGAACACCACGGGCTCGCCGTTTGAAATTCCGCCCTGCACACCGCCGCTGTAGTTGGTTTTTGTGCCCAGTCGTCCGCTCTTCTGAATGAAGGCATCATTATGCTGCGATCCGCGCATCAGCGTTCCGGAAAATCCGGAGCCGATTTCAAAACCCTTTACCGCCGGAATGGAAAGCATGGCCTGCGCCAGCCTGGCTTCGAGCTTATCAAACACCGGTTCGCCCAGTCCGGCGGGCAGTCCGCGGCAGATGCAAGTGATGGTGCCGCCCAGCGAATCCTTTTCATCGCGGGCTTTTTCGATTGCCGCGATCATGCGTCGCGCGGTTTCGGCATCCGGACAGCGCACGAGATTCTCATCCACCCGTTCGCGGGTCAGTGTTTCAAAAGCAATTTCCGGCGCGGAAATTTTTCCGACCGAACTCACATAGGCGACAATGGAAATTTCGCCGAAACGGGTCTTTAGCCATTTTTCGGCGATGGCGCCTGCCGCCACACGGCCAATGGTTTCGCGTGCGCTGGCGCGTCCGCCGCCGCTGGAGGCCTTCACGCCGTATTTCATTAAATAGGTGTAATCGGCGTGCGACGGGCGCGGAACGGCGGCCATATCACCGTAATCGCCGGGGCGTTGGTCGCGGTTATTCACCATCAGACCGATCGGTGTGCCGAGCGTGACTCCATTTTCCGTGCCGGAAAGTATGATCACCTGATCGGCTTCGTCGCGGGGCGTGGTTAGGGCGCTTTGTCCGGGGCGGCGGCGGTTGAGTTGCGGCTGGATATCCGCTTCGGTGAGCGGAAGGTTGGCGGGGCAGCCGTCCACGATTGCGCCGACGGCTTTGCCGTGCGACTCGCCGAACGTGGTGGTTCTAAAAAGTGTGCCGAATGTGCTGCTCATAATTGTCCTTCCCGAAACAATTCCAATCCTTGGAAAACCGAAACGCATCTTTACCGCATTCCAAAGAGTGGAAGATGTATACGCCGTTTTTCCAGTCTTTGGAATCCATTTGTTCTATGCGGTTTCGCGGATCACCAGCGTTCCCGGCAGATAAACCGTTTGCGGTTTTTCCGGCTCGATCACCGCCTGAAAAGCGCGGAGAACCATCGCTTTGATCGGCTGGTGGATGGTGGTGATCGGCGGAATAAACTGCGCCGCCGTCGGAATATCGTCGAATCCGGTGACAGCGATTTGTTCTGGGACGGAGACTCCGGCATCCCGCAGCGCATGAAGGGCTCCCATCGCAATCAGATCGGTTGTGCAAATCAGCGTGTCAGCCGTCGAGCCGGCGGCCAGAAGTTGCTGTGTGACGTTCAGTCCGGCGGTGAAGGGGTCTTTTTCGTCCGATACGATGGTTTCCAGCTGGAGGCCGGCGTTCGTGGCGGCGGTTTCAAGCGAGGTTTGTCTTTGGCGGTGCGCGGGTAGCGGGCCGGAAATACAGATCAGGTTTTTCCGATGGTTGGAAGTCAAGTGGTTCACCAGCCGGGCCGCAGCATCTTCCTCATCTACCGTCACCTTCAAGCTGGCTTCTTCGGTCGAGCCGTGTCCGATCCGGGCGACTGGCAGGTGGTTAAAATCTTTCAACCATTCGGCTTTGGTGTCTGAACCTAGGACAATAAGACCGTCCAAAGCGTACTTATGAAGCGGTTGCAGATCCTGGCCGTCTGGGATGCGGCTGAGAAATCCGGCGAGAATCAGCGAATAGTTGTGCTCATGTGCCTGCGTTTGAATTTGTTTAATCAGCGCGCCGAAAAAAGGGTCGTTGAAGTCGTAAACAGCCACGCCGATGGTTCGGGTGGTTTTTCCTTTGAGTGAGAGTGCGGCGGCGCTCGGGACATAGCCCATTTCCTCGGCCGCCTTCAAAACCCGTTCGATGGTGTCCGGAGCAATACCAATCTCTGTCGCCTTGCCCGAAAGGACGCGTGATATCAGGGCGATTGATACGCCCAGCTTTTCCGCAATCTGTTTTTGGCTGACCGCCATTCCGCCTCCTCAAACTTTTGAGACAGTGAATTGTGCGAAAATAAAA
>JADYZA010000111.1 GCA_020853375.1 Verrucomicrobiota bacterium
GAAAAAGCGCTTGGCTTTGATGTCTATTCCGAACCGCTCCGCAAGGCCGCAATCATCGAGGCTCTCAGCACCGGACTGCCGGTCGCGACAGAACCCGTCACCCTGATTTCAACATCGCCACAGGCCGACCAACTGCTAATCGTTCAGCCGGTTCAGTCGAAGCAGGGCCGCGGCGTGGCAGGATTTGTCTTAAGTCCAAAAGAGTTTCTGGCCAACTTCACCGGAGCCCCGTCCGGCGAAATTACCAGCCTTTCCGTCAACCTGCTGGAGTTGCGGGCTGGAAAACCGCCGCTATGGCTCGCCTGCGCACGGGAGAATTTCGGGGAAACTGGAAAACAACCCGCACGAAAAGGGCTTTATTCCAGCACTCCGGTTTTCGCCTTCGGAAAAACCTACGAGGTGCTGATTGTTCCAGAACCGCACTGGCTGGCAGAACACCCGCTGAACGCCGGACAAAACGCATTGTTCGTCGGGTTCATACTGACCCTGCTACTGACCACACTTGTCGCCACACTCTCAAACCGTCCATTCATCCTCGAACAACTCGTCAAGCGGCGTACGGCGGAACTGCTCCGCCTTTCCACGGCGATTGAACAATCGCCGGAAGCGGTACTCATCACCGATTCCGATGGAATTATTCAGTATGTCAATCCGGCCTTTGAAACCATCACCGGATATTCCCGCAACGAAGCGGTCGGACAAACTGCGAGAATCTTAAAGAGCGGACACCACGACGAGGTCTTTTATTCTGATCTCTGGAAAACCATCGCCGCAGGAAACATCTGGCGCGGGCGGGTTGTCAATAAACGGAAAAACGGCGACTTTTATACAGAAGAAGCTTCCATCTCACCCGTCAGAGATACGGACGGAACCATCAGCGGATATGTCGCCGTCAAACGCAACATCACCGAAGAGCTGTTCAAGGAAGAACAGTTCCGGCAAAGCCAGAAGATGGAAGCGGTCGGTCAGCTCGCTGGCGGCATCGCGCATGATTTCAACAACCTCCTTCAGGCGATTCTTGGCTTCAGCGAAATTTTGATGACCGGAATGGCCACTGGAAGCGCGGAACACCGCAACGCGGAGGAAATCCATAAGTCCGCGAAACGCGGGGCAGAACTGATCCGGCAACTACTGGCATTCAGTAGGAAACAGCCCGTGGAACGAAAACAAATCAATCTCAACACCGAACTCCGGGATGCGGAGGTTCTCCTGCAAATCCTTCTGGGAAGCGGTGTGACGTACCATTTTGAACTGGCTGACAATCTTTGTCCGATCTACGCAGACCACGGCCAACTCACTCAAATCATCATGAATCTGGCGGTGAATGCACGTGATGCCATGCCAAACGGTGGCCGACTGACGTTCGCCACCGAAAACATCACCTTCGACTTACAGTCCATACACACGATTCCTGGAGCGGTGCAGGGATCGTTTGTCTGCCTGTCTGTCACCGACACCGGTTGCGGAATGAGCCGTGAAGTCCACGACCGCCTGTTCGAGCCGTTCTTCACAACCAAGAAAGTCGGCCAGGGAACCGGACTTGGACTTCCCGTGGTTTATGGAATCGTTAAGCAGAGCAACGGCTGGATTCACGTTTACAGCGAGGAAGGCCACGGAAGCTCCTTCAAAATCTACCTACCAGTCTGCGGAACGAATATCCTTTCCGGCTCGCCGGAAATTTCCGCACATAACGGACGGATTCTACTGGTTGAAGATGACGCCGACATCCGCAATCTGGTCATCCGGATTCTGGAATTGTCCGGATATGAACTCGTCGCCGTTTCATGCGCCGAAGATGCCATCCAAGTGTATGAAAAAGAAAAAGGGCTCTTCAACATGCTCTTCAGCGACATGATTCTGCCGGGGCAAACCGGCATCGAGCTGGCGGACACCCTGCGGATAAAAAATCCCGCCCTGCCCGTTCTTCTCTATAGCGGCTATCAGGATCAGCGCGAGCGCTGGAGCAATCTCGACGTCAAGGGATACCACTTTCTGAAAAAGCCATTCTCCGTCACCGAACTGCTGTCGGCCGTGAACGACACGCTGAACGAAGCGGCTCAGTAAAAAACCGAATCCTATTTTTCTTCAGGCTTTTCGAAATACACCGCGCCCTCGGTCGGGCAGATCGTGATGCGGTAATTCTGTAGCAGGCGCGCACCGATCCGCGTTCCACCGGGTGATTTCGTGATGGCCGGAGCAGAAAACGTCAAACCCTCATCTAACTGAATCGAAGACACCACCACAGCATCATCTGTCGCCACCTCAAAATCGCCGGCCGGATCAATCAGAATCATCCCCGCCTTGCCATCAATGAGCCCGCGCACCGCGCAAACTCCGGCGCGTTTTACCAGCGGAACCCGGCCGACCAACAAAGCAGGATCGGGCGAATACGCTGGAGCCTGGGTCGCCAGAAGCACCCGTTTATGCGGATAATCCAGCTGGATCTGTTCGAATTTTTTCACCAGTTCCCAGCCGAGAACCCCTTTGATTTCAGGGTCTTCAATCCCGCGAGCCATCGGCCCCGGCGCGCCGTTGGCCATCCGCACGTAAACCAGCGGATTTTCAATATAAAGCTGTTTCAGGCGAAGGGTCGGAACCACCGACAAGCATCCGGCAATCTCCTCTCCGGGATACTTAACCAGCTCCGCATTCCGTTCGCCGATCGGTTTCGCGCCAACCTTCTGGGCCAAATCAAACTCCATCCAGCTCGACAACGAACAGAAATCCAGAAGAAACGGCGACTGCGATCCGAGCTTACCCTGCAACGGCACCACCGGACGAAGCGGGTCCTTCGCTCCCATAGCGAGCTCAGCCCCCTGCTTGGGGTGCAACCGACATCCCCCGCGATATTCAACGCCGACGGGTGTCTGATAAATACTGTAGTTGAACCGGCGCGGATCGCTCACTCCCGCCATATAGGCAGACTGCTCTTTCCATGAAACAGGCTTCGGTTTCGATTCTGTGGTTTTGCAACCCGCCGCCAGCAAGACAGCCGCCGCGAAGAGAAGTTGTGCAGAGTTTTTCATTATCGATCCTTTCGGTCCGCCGACGGGCGGCGTCCATCCAGTGTGTCCAGCAGGTAGTAAATATCGTGACTGTCGTCGGAAACCGAGCAGATTAACAGCCCTTCGGAAACGGCAAACCGGACGCGCATCCAAACCGGCAAAGACGGATCGCTGTACTGCCAGATCTGCCACCCGCCGTATGAACGGTCGGCCTTAACGCCGGGCGGCGGGAAAAAAACCATCTGCCAGCGCAAAAGCACGGCTCGCGGGCCGGGCGCGCTGACCGCCACCCAAGTGTCCCGTCTGTCGCGTCCGCCAAGCGCGACAGTGGCCAGCGTCAGCGGACTTTTTTCCAACGTTTGGAGAAACCGCTCGGCTGTTTTCCAACCATTGGAAGCATGGAATTTTTCTAAAGCGGAAAAATCAGGCGTCGCGCTACGGTAAATAATCTGCGCATGCGCCGGAATCGGTTTAAGCGTCTGCAACGCCGACGGCGGCATATAAAAAATCCAGCCGATCACAGAAAGTGCAAGCAACAGTGTCAGCACGGCAAGCGTCCAGCGGCGCATCATGCCTGCACCGTTCCCTTAAGCTCGGCAACGGAACTGATCTTTCGGGCGGCCATCCATTTCTCCATCCCTTCAATCACCCGCACGACCGTGGAAGGATCGGTGAAGCTGGCGGTTCCGACGGCAACGGCTGAGGCTCCAGCAATAATAAATTCCAGCGCGTCTTCCGGACTGTAAATTCCGCCCATTCCAATGATTGGAATCTTAATCACCTTGGCGGCTTCCCAGACCAGCTTGATCGCGATCGGTTTAATCGCCGGACCGGAAAGTCCGCCGGTGCGATTCGCCAGTTGCGTCTTGCGCGTTTCAATGTCGATCGCCATCGCCGGATAGGAATTCATGATCGAAACCGCATCGGCTCCGCACTCTTCGGCTGCACGGGCGAACACTTTGATGTCGGCCACATTGGGCGCAAGTTTGATGATCAGCGGCTTCTGCGTCTTGATACGCACCGCATCCACCACCGTGCGGAAAAGATTCACGTCGGTTCCGTAAAGCGCCCCGCCTTCTTTGACATTCGGACAGGAGACGTTGACTTCGAGCGCGCTGATTCGCGCCTGATCGTTGAAAATCTCCGCGACACGGCTGTAGTCCTCGACGGTTTTCCCCCAGATGTTGACGATCAGCGGAACGCGGTAGTTTTCGAAGAACGGCAGATATTTTTTAATGAAGCCTTGAGCTCCCGGACCGGGTAATCCAATGGCATTGAGCATACCGCCGGAGGTTTCAAACGTGCGCGGTGTGGAATTGCCAACGTGCGGTTCGGTGCAAATACCTTTCACCGTAATCGCACCAAGACGATCAAGATCGACCAGATCGGCGTATTCCGGCCCGTAGCCGAAGGTTCCGGAAGCGACCGTCACCGGATTCTTCATCTCCAGCGATCCTATTTTTATACGCATGTCCGGTTTTTCATTCATCCCAGAGAATCTCCCGTGCTTCGAAAACCGGACCATCCTTGCAGCATCGCGCCCATTCCCAGCCAGCGGCGGTTTTGCGTTTGATGACACAGGTAAGGCAGGCGCCGACACCGCAAGCCATATTGCGATCCATTGAAAGCCAGGCAGTGAGGCTGTTCTGAATTGCGCGGTCACCAACGGCTTTAAGCATGGCGTTCGGGCCGCAGGCGAAAAGTTCCAATGCCTGGAGATTTTTCTGCTCGGCGAGCCACAAATCGAGTGCGGCAGTGACAAACCCTTTCTGCCCAAGCGATCCGTCGTCGGTGGTGACACGGACATCCCAGCCAAGTGTTTTAAATTCGTCGACACAGAGAATATCAATGGCACTGCGCCCGCCGAAGAAGGCGATTCCTTTGACAGGCAGTTTAGCGGCTTGCAGATAAAGCGCGGCATTGCCGTAACCGCCTGCCACCAGAACTGGTGTTTTTGTATTTTTTCCAATCATCGGAAAACCGGTGCCCAGCGGACCGATCAGGTTGATCTCTTCGCCTTCGGTAACAGTGGTTAGCGCCGCAGTACCTTTACCGACGGATTTATAGAGGATGGATAGGCCTGCGGCGTCCGCCTTAAAGACGCTGAACGGGCGGCGCAGCACAGCATCGGCCAGACGCGGCACACGCAGATGAACAAACTGCCCCGGCTGGACAAGCGGGCCGACGGCGGGAGCAGAAAGTTTGAGCAGACGGTAGTCGCCCTGGAAAAGGCGGTGTTCGATTACGGTAGTGGTTTCCTGTGTCATCGGGCGCGGATTGTGCGAAGTTTCAAATGCGAGGTCAAACGCATTCCGCCCGCAGGGCTCGGCGAGGATTATTTTTTATCGAGCAACCACTGAACCGCCCGTTGCACCAGTTCTGCTGAACCGCCCACACCAAGCTTGGTCTTAATGCGCGCACGATAGGTTTCGACCGTTTTGACGCTCAGGTTCATCGCTTTCGCAATGTCCACCGTGCTCAATCCCTTACCGACCTGTTCAAAAACCGCCAGCTCGCGATCGCTAAGACTGGCCACGGGGTCGCCGCTGGAGTCCACCCGGCGCACGGTCTGCATGATTTTCTGTTTCACCGCTTCGCTGGCATACACCCCGCCGCCAAGCACACAACGCACCGCCTCAATCAACCGGTCCGGATGCACATCTTTGCTGACATAACCGGAGGCTCCGGCGCGCAGAACCCGCTCGGCATAGAGCAGTTCGTCCTGCATGGAAAGCACCAGCATTTTGATTTCCGGAAACTGCACCGTGATATCTTTAACCAGATCGAGTCCGGATTCTGACCCCAAGGACAAATCGATCAGAATAAGATGCGGTTTTTTTCCGGCGCAGAGCTGCAAAGCTTCCGCACGGCCAGCGGTTTCTCCGCAAACAGAAATATCTTTTTCACGCTCAATGAAGTCGCGCAGTCCCTGCCGAACCAAGGCGTGGTCATCAACAATCAGAATTCTTTTTTTCGCACAGGAAGAACTTTGTTCGCTCATGTGCGCATGATGCCAAAATTAAGTCGAATTACAATGTCTCTTTACTGCGGATTTGCTTTTCAGCCGCTTTGACGGCGTTCCATACAGCATCCAGTTCACCGAGCGAACACTTTTCAATCTCGCGGCCTTCGTCGTGCAACCGACTTTCCAAACTCTGGAAACGCCGCATGAATTTGGTGATATTTTCGTTCAGCAACTCTTCGGGCTCGTGGCCGAGGTAACGGCTGAGATTAACCACCGAGAACATCAGATCGCCCAGCTCTTCGCGAATGGCGGCGGCATCTTTCTGCTCCATCGCCTCCTTAACTTCAGCCAGCTCCTCATCCAGCTTATCGACCACTCCGCCGATTTCGTCCCATTCAAAACCGGCGCGGGCGACCCGCTTCTGCACCAAATGGGCTTTTGCCAGCGCTGGAAGATGACGAGGAATCCCTTCCACCAGCGAGCGCGGCGTTTCCGCCGACTTTTCGGTCTTTTTGATTTTTTCCCAGTTGCGAAGCACCTCGCCGGAAGTATTGGCCTGCACATCGCCGAAAACATGCGGGTGTCGCCGGATAAGCTTATCGGCAATGCCGTTAACGACATCGTCGAATTTAAAGCTACCCGCTTCCTCGCAAATCTGAGCCTGAAAAACCACCTGCAACAGCAGGTCACCGAGTTCACCGCACAGTTCAGCGCGATCGCCGCCCTCTATGGCATCGATCACTTCATAGGTCTCCTCGATCAGATTTGATTTCAACGAATCAAGCGTCTGCTCACGATCCCACGGGCATCCATCCGGCGCGCGCAGTTTGCGCATTATTTCGAGCAGGCGATCAATTGATGATTCGTTCATGACACTCCTTTGATAAACAAAAAGGCTGAACCCGATGGTTCAGCCTTTTCATCAAACCCAAACTCCGGATTACCGGCGGCTGACCATTTGTAGCAAATCCTTCGCAGACATAGCGCCGAGAGTTTCGAGCACCACTTTGGCTCCGGTGAAGTCCTCGAATACTGTAAAGGCGTCTGGCAGAGCGATCGCGGTGGCGCCAGCGGTCAAGGCACCTTTGCAGGCCGCACGGGAGGCTACAATGGCAATGGCCGGAATCGTTTCCTGCCCACGCTGTTTGAGAATACGCAGCCAGTGGTCGGCGCGGGGGAAAATCGGATCCACGCTGTCCATCGCGACAAGGTCAACACCCAGCTCGTTGAGGCCGGTCTTTTTCATCAGTTCTTTAGCGACCGCTTCCGGCCAAGCCGACAGCGCCACAACTTGAATGTTCAAGGCCTGAGCCGCTTTGATCAGCGCCGGAAGGTCTTTATTCAGGACAGCTTTTTCAGCAAATGCTTTAACCAAGAGGCTTTCGGCCTGTTCGGTGAGCTGGTCGCCGGTGGTCAGGTTGCGGCCAGAGGCCTCAATCATCGCCTGAATGGCTTTCCCTGGACGGGGAGTAAGCCCGCAGCGAGCAAACAGAGCTGGGGTGACATCAATGTCTTTTCCCTTCATTACCTGCTTCAAAACATCAAAAACGAGCTGGCGCCCGCTGACAGCGACATATTCGAGTTCGAAGAAAAGAACTTCCCGTGCCTTGGCTTTTACGGCGGACGGTTCGGTTTCGGTTTTGGCTTTGTTCATTCAATCTGCTCCGGTTAATTGCACATCTTTCTATAAAAACAGGGGCGCAGTGTATGCGGCGGGCCGTACGCAGTCAAGCTCCTGAAAAATATCCCCCTCCCAGAGCAGGAAAAGGGTTGCAAGCCTCGGTTTGGATTGTGATTATGTCCGGAATTTTGGCGAAATCACGGGACTTTTCAGCGGACACAAAATGAAAAAAGCAATCATTGCACTTGAAGACGGCACCTGTTTCACCGGACGAGCTTTTGCCGGATCCGGCGAATTCTACGGCGAGTTGGTGTTTAACACCTCGATGACCGGCTATCAGGAAATTCTGACGGATCCTTCCTATAATGGACAGATCGTCACCATGACCTACCCGCTCATCGGAAACTACGGCGTGAATACCGAAGATGTCGAATCGCGCGGCATCTTTGCCAAAGGGTTGGTCGTCGGCGAGTGCAGCCGGATTGCCAGCAACTGGCGTTCAACGATGAGTCTGCCCGAATACCTAGAACAAGCGGGTGTCGTCGGCGTGGATCAGGTTGATACCCGCGCCATTACTCTTCATATCCGTGACAAGGGCGCCATGAAGTGCGTTATTTCGACGGTAGACTTCGACTGCGCCAGCCTCGTCGCCAAAGCCAAAGCCTCAGCTGGGCTCGTCGGACGCGACCTGTCCACCGAAGTCAGCGTGAAAAAATCCTATATCTATCCGGACGGCGGCAAGCCAAACGCCAAATTCCGCGTCGCGGTGATCGACTGCGGAATCAAAACCAACCAGTTGCGCATTTTTGACGAGCTCGGTTGCGAATGCCATGTGTTCCCAAACACCGCTTCGGCCAAAGAAATTCTCTCCTGCAAGCCGGACGGCCTTTTCCTCTCCAACGGCCCGGGCGATCCGGCGGGCGTTCCGCAGATCGTCGCCACCGTAAAGGAACTGATCGAATCAAAGCTTCCAACCTTCGGAATCTGCTTCGGCCACCAAATGCTCGGTCAGGCACTCGGCGCGAAAACCTACAAGTTGAAGTTCGGCCACCGCGGTGGAAACCAGCCGATCAAAGACATGCGAACCGGTAAAGTTGAAATCGCCTCGCACAACCACGGTTTCTGCATTGATCCGGCCACGGTCGATCCGGAAATTGCTGAAATCAGCCACATTAACCTCAACGACAACACGGTCGCCGGACTGCGACACAAAAAACTGCCGATGTTCTGTGTGCAGTACCATCCCGAAGCGGCCCCCGGCCCGCATGATCCCTTCTACCTCTTTGAAGAGTTCATTGCGCTGATGGAAAAAGGAAAGAAATCATGAAGCACAGTGAATGGATTGCCATTTTGGATTACGGCTCTCAGGTCACCCAGTTGATCGCCCGCCGCATCCGTGAACAAAAAGTGTACTGCGAAATCATCCGCTTCGACACACCCGCCACAGAACTCAAAAAGCGTGCGCCGAAAGGGATTATCCTTTCCGGCGGCCCGTGCAGTGTTCCGGACGCCGACGCTCCGAAGTGCGACCCCGCCCTCTTCGACTTGAACATTCCAATCCTTGGAATCTGCTACGGCATGCAACTCACCGCCCAAACGCTCGGCGGCAAAGTGCATAAAGGAACCAAGCGCGAGTACGGCAAAGCCATGATGCGAGTCACCAAACCCAGCCAGATTTTCCAAGGGTTGGAACCGGAGCTGCAGGTCTGGATGAGTCACGGCGATAAAGTTGAAGTTCTTCCCAAAGGCTTCGAAGCCATCGCCCAATCCGATAACTGTCCGTATGCCGCCATGCAGGACAGCACTCGCAAAATCTACGGCGTGCAGTTCCATCCCGAAGTCGTCCACACGCCGCAAGGCGCGCAGATGCTCGGCAACTTCGCCTACAAAATCTGCGGCTGCGTCGGCGACTGGAAGATGAGCAAATTTATCGAAGAAAACATCACCGCCATCCGCGCCAAAGTCGGCACCGACCATGTTCTGCTCGGACTCTCCGGCGGCGTCGATTCCTCCGTCGTAGCGGCCTTGCTCCACAAGGCCATCGGCCCGCAGCTGCACTGCGTCTATGTCGACAACGGCCTGATGCGCTACCGCGAAACCGAAGAAATTGAAAAACTCTTTGGCGATGCCTTCGGAATCGACCTAACGGTCGCCCGCGAAGGTGACCTGTTCCTCAAGAGCCTCGAAGGTGTCAGCGATCCGGAGAAAAAACGTAAAATCATCGGAAAAACTTTCATTGATGTGTTTGCCGAAAAAGCGCGCGGTTTCGCCGGAAAAGTCAGATACCTCGCACAAGGCACACTCTATCCGGATGTGATTGAAAGCGTTTCACCAATCGGCGGACCATCGGCCACCATCAAGAGCCACCACAACGTTGGCGGACTTCCGGACGACTTGCAGTTCGACCTGATCGAACCGCTCCGCGAACTCTTCAAAGATGAAGTGCGTGAAGTCGGACGCGAACTCGGCCTGCCAAGCTACGTTGTTGACCGCCAGCCTTTCCCCGGCCCCGGCCTTGCGGTTCGAATCATCGGCGACATCACCCCTGAGCGGATTGCCGTTCTGCAACAGGCCGACCTGCGTGTCCGCGAAGAGATTCTTAAAATGCCGAATCATCTCGATGTCTGGCAGTACTTCGCGGTTCTGCTTCCGATTCAGACCGTCGGCGTCATGGGCGATGACCGCACCTATGAAAACGTCGTCGCCGTTCGCGCCGTGGAAAGCCGCGACGGTATGACCGCCGACTGGTACAAACTGCCGTACGAAGTACTCGACAGCATTTCCAACCGCATTATCAACGAAGTCAAAGGCGTCAACCGCGTCTGCTACGACATTTCATCCAAACCGCCTTCCACCATTGAATGGGAATAGGAATGGAAAGATGAATGATGAACTATGAAAGATGAAAGCGGTATGAATGTGAATGAAAACAACGAAAACTATGACTTCCGGAAACGGACGAAAGCTTTCGCTGTAGAAATTATTCATCTATACGCGACCCTTTCAAAAGAAGCCCCAGTACAGGTTTGCGGCAAACAGATGCTTCGCTCCGGCACATCAATTGCCGCCAACTTCAGAGAAGCCTACCGGGCGCGAAGCACGGCGGAATTTATTTCAAAACTCGAACAATGCCTTCAGGAAGCAGACGAGACTCAACTCTGGCTCGAATTGCTGACGGAGGGATGCAATGTAACCAACAATAAAATTAATGTCTTATGGAAAGAGTGCGACGAGCTGATTTCCATCATGGTGTCGTGGGTAAAAAAATCTAAAGGACAATAACTACCGTTTTCATAGTTCATACTTCATCTTTCATATTTCTGGAGCACTTATGCCGAAAAGAACCGACATCCACCACATCCTGATCATTGGCTCCGGCCCGATTGTTATCGGCCAGGCTTGCGAATTCGACTATTCCGGAACACAGGCCTGCAAGGCGCTCCGCGAAGAAGGTTACAAGGTCTCGCTGATCAACTCCAATCCCGCCACCATCATGACCGACCCGGCGACCGCGGACCGCACCTACATCGAGCCGATCACGCCCGAAGCGGTGGAAAAGATCATTATCAAGGAACGTCCGGATGCGATTCTGCCGACTCTTGGCGGACAGACCGCGCTGAACACCGCCATGAAGCTGGTGAAAAGCGGTGTCCTCGAAAAATACGGCGTGGAAATGATCGGCGCCACCTACGACGCCATCATGCGCGGCGAAGAGCGCGACCTGTTCAAGGCGGTTATGAAAGAAGCCGGCATCGAAACGCTCAAGAGCTTCCATGTTCGCACACTCGACGAAGCCCGCAAAGTGGCCGAAACGCAACTTGGCTTCCCGATCATCGTCCGCCCCAGCTTTACTCTCGGCGGTACTGGCGGCGGGATCGCCGCTGACATGGCCGAGCTGATGGAAATCGCTGAAGGCGGACTGAAAGCCAGCCTGACCAGCGAAGTGCTGCTCGAAGAATCCGTCTTTGGCTGGAAAGAATTTGAGATGGAAGTGATGCGCGACAAGAAAGATAACGCCGTCATCATCTGTTCCATTGAAAACATGGATCCGATGGGGATTCATACCGGTGACAGCATCACCGTCGCTCCGACCCAGACGCTGACCGATAAAGAATATCAGATCATGCGCGATGCCTCGTTGAAAGTGTTGCGCGTTATCGGCGTGGAAACCGGCGGATCGAACGTCCAGTTCTGCATCCATCCCGAAACCGGCCGCATGGCGATTATCGAAATGAATCCGCGCGTTTCGCGCTCTTCAGCGCTGGCTTCCAAAGCGACTGGCTTCCCGATCGCCAAACTAGCCGCCAAGCTGGCGGTCGGCTATACGCTCGACGAACTGGCCAACGACATCACCAAAGAAACTCCGGCCTGTTTCGAACCGTCCATCGACTATGTCGTCACCAAAATTCCGCGCTTCACGTTCGAAAAATTCCCATCCGCCAGCACAAAGCTCGGCGTCAGCATGAAGTCGGTCGGCGAAACGATGGCGATCGGGCGGAATTTCAAAGAGTCGTTGCAGAAAGCGTTCCGATCCTTGGAAATCGGCGTCGACGGACTCGACCTGAAGGCCGAAGCCAAGCTCGACATTACCAAGCTGGATAACTATCTCACCACGACCTGCACAGAGCGCACCATCGCCATCAAAGCCGCGCTCAAAAAAGGTTACTCGATCAAAAAAATTCAGAAGATGACCTGCCTCGACCCTTGGTTCATCGACCAGATTCTGCAGATCGTCGAAATCGAAAAAGAAATCGTCGACGCTAAAGAACTGGACTATGACCTGCTCCGCAAAGCCAAGAAAAACGGTTTTTCGGATGAGCAGATCGGCGCTCTGCGCAAGTGCCCGGGCAAAGGCAACGACATCCGCGCCCTGCGTAAAAAGCTCGGCATTATTCCGGTCTACAGCTTGGTCGATACCTGCGCCGGCGAGTTTCAGGCTTCGACGCCTTACTTCTACTCCTGCTACGCCGATCTCGACGAAACGCGCAAAACCGAAAAGCAGAGCGTCATCGTACTCGGCTCCGGCCCGAACCGCATCGGCCAAGGCATTGAGTTCGACTATTCCTGCGTGCACACCGTCAAGGCGTTGCGCGAAATGGGTTACGAAGCGATCATGGTCAACTCGAACCCGGAAACTGTTTCGACCGACTACGATACCTCCGACAAACTCTATTTCGAGCCGCTCACCTTCGAAGATGTTATGAACATTTACGAAGCGGAAAAACCGCTCGGCATGATCGTTCAGATGGGCGGACAAACTCCGCTGAACCTCGCCGACCGTCTGCTCGCCGCCGGAGTTCCAATCCTTGGAACTTCGCCCAAGAGCATCGCCATGGCCGAAGACCGCGAGCTCTTCCGTCAATTGCTTAACAAACTCGAGCTCAAGCAACCGGAAAGCGCCACTGCCCGCAATATGGAACAGGCCAAAGCCGCCGCCGCCAAAATCGGTCTACCGGTGATGATCCGTCCGTCGTTTGTGCTCGGCGGACGCGCCATGATGGTCGCCTACGAACAGAAAGAACTCGAACCGTTTGTACAGGCCGCTTTCAACGCCAGCCCCGACCATCCGGTGCTGATCGACCGCTTCCTCGAACACGCCATTGAAGTCGACGTGGACCTCGTCTGCGACGGAAAAGACGTTTACATCGGCGGCGTGATGGAACACGTTGAAGAAGCCGGTATCCACTCCGGCGACAGCGCCTGCTCGATTCCGCCCTACACGCTCAGCAAAGATATGATTGATCAGATCAAAGCCGCCTGCACCAAGATGGCGCTCGAACTGAATGTAAAGGGTTTGATGAACACGCAGCTCGCCGTCAAAGACAACGAGTTCTACATCATCGAAGTCAATCCGCGCGCTTCGCGTACCGTGCCGTATGTTTCCAAAGCCACCAACGTGCCGCTGGCCAACATCGCCACGCAGGTTGCCATGGGCAAAACGCTCAAAGAACTCGGACTCGTCGGCTTCGAACCGAAAGTTGAATGGTACGCCGTTAAAGAAGCGGTCTTCCCGTTCAACCGCTTTGCGGGCGTTGATCCGATCCTCGGCCCGGAAATGAAATCCACCGGCGAAGTCATGGGCATCGACAAAACCTTTGAACTCGCCTTCTGGAAGGCTGAGCTGGCCGCTGGACAGGTTCTGCCGACCGAAGGTACGGTGTTTATCAGCACCAAAGACCGCGATAAAAACTGGATCGCTGACACCGCCAAAGAACTGGTTGATCTCGGCTTCAAGCTCGTCGCCACCGAAGGAACGGCCAAGGTTCTGAAGGCCGCCGGACTCGACGTGACCGTCACGCACAAACTGTCCGACAAGAGCGGTAAAAACGTTATCGACCTCATGAAGGTTGCCGGCGTACAGATGCTCATCAACACGCCCAGCGGGCCGGTTTCTCGCGTCGACGAAATCAAAATCCGCTCCGAAGCCATTCTGCGCGGATTGCCGATCGTCACCACCC
>JADYZA010000112.1 GCA_020853375.1 Verrucomicrobiota bacterium
CACAGGCACTGGGGCGTTGCGATTGCAGGAAGTTCAGCCCGCCGGAAAGCGTGCTATGGATGGGGCGGCGTATCTGCGCGGAAATCCTCTGCCGGTCGGCGTTCGGTTGGCGTAGAGATTAGCCGCTCCTTCAATCGTTGAGAGTCTGGATCAAGTTCAAGCGCCTTTTTCCAATGTTTGGAAGCTTCGTCGCGATTGTTTAATTTCAAATAGGTATCACCCAAATGTTCCCAGACTGTGGAATCGTTTTGAACAATGGATTTTGCTTTTTGCAATTCGGTGAGTGCCTCAGTGTAGCGACCCTGCATATAATAAATCCAGCCAAGCGTATCTAGGAAGGCTCCATTTTCTGGATCAATCGCCAGCGCCTTATGAACCAGTTTCAATCCCTCATCAAGTTTTTCGCCGCGATCGGCCCACATGTAGGCGATGTAATTCAGGGCTACCGCCTCGAGGTTTTTTTCACCTGATTCGGTTGCTTTGAGAAAAAGTTTTTCAGCGGCCTCAAGCTGACCGGTGCGTTCATACAGCGCGGCATACTGATAATAGAACAGCCCGTTGAGTATATCTGGGTCTCCGCTCTTTTGCGCAAGTTCTTCAATCTTTCGTGCGGCTTCCAATGCGCCTTGATATTCCTTTCTCTCGGCTTGAAGCACCATTAGGCCATAAAGCGCCTTAGGGGTTTCTGGGCTTAGAGTAAGAAAATTTTTCAACAGATCGATGGCGTTTTCTGCGGAAATCTCAGATCGGTCGGTCAGTAGAGAATTGATGTATTGGTTGAATACAGCCGGACTGTTGGTGCAGATCGTTTCCAATGTTTGGGCGGCTTCCGCCAGATGTCCGCTTTTCAGGGAAGATGTCAGAAAGTTGAACAGAAAAAACGGATTGGCTGACCATTCCGCTATAGTCGTTTCGGTGCGCACTCGGTTTAGTGCGCTGTACGCCTCGTCATAGCGCTTCTCTTGAAGGCGCAAATAGCCCAGCACAATATTAAGGCGCTGGTCAGCGGGGTAATGCTCGAACCCCTTGAGCAGGACAGCTTCCGCTTCTTGGTTTTTATGTGCGCTGATGTAAAGCGCCCCAAGCTGTGAATAATAAAACACTTCGGCCTGAGGCTCATTGCGGATGTGCTTTTCCAGATATTCTGTCAGGCGGGAACTTTCGCTTTCCGGCATTTTTTCTGCGAGATACTGAAGCCACAGCTCGGACTCGGATCCGGTCTCTGAGGCCAGTTGATCGAGGATGGCTAGAGCTTCTTCATATTTGCTGGTCTCAATCAGAACACTAAATGTTTGTCGCGCCAGTTTCAGGTCGAATGGCGCATAACGGCGAGCCTCCTGAAAAGCCTTTAGTGCTTCATCCGGTTGCCCGATGGACATCAGGGCCATGCCGAGCTGTTGCTGGCAAAGCGGGTTTTGTGGACTAATCGCAAGTGACTGTTTTAAAAATCCAAGGCCCTCCAGAACACACCCTTTCGCCTCCGGCGTATCGCCAAGATCGCGCACACGGTCGATGCAAAGATTTCCAAGCAAATGAAACAGCATAGCGTTCGTGCTTTGTGAGAACGAGGCCGTGCGCAGAATTTCCAGTGCGTCTGAGCAACGGTCTTGAGAAACATAAAGACGAGCCAGATAAATCGGAGCCTCTGGGTTGTCTGGGAAATCCGTCAGAACGCTCCGAAATAACGATTCAGCCTGATCCAGTTTTCCAGTTAGGGCATACACTCGTGCAAGCAGTAGCACTGGATCAGCTGTATCGGGGTAGCGGCGGGTCAGCTCATGCGCCAGCCGAACGGCGTCGTTTGTTTGCTTTAACTCCAGCGCCATCGCCACAGCGGGAGCGTAAAGCTTTTCTTCGGTCGGATCGATTCGGATAGCCGCTTGCAGATGATCGAATGCAACCTGAATATCGCCTGCGGATGCGGCGAGAAGGCCTAGACTGAAATGAGACAAAGCCTCGGCTTGTGAATCTGCACTCAGCCGAGGCTTTGAAGGCGACGCGCATCCGCCAAAAAAGAACGGAGCGCCGAGCAGGAGAGCCTGAACGATCCGTATTTTTCGGGAGATGCGCATGACAACCCCTCTTTTCAGAGAGAAAATTATTTCTTTTTGTGCCGAACTTCACGACGGCGTTTGCGCCGTTTGTGTTTCGACATCTTGGTCTTACGCCATTTCTTAATGGTACCCATGTATCTGTTTCCTTTGTGCGCTTATGCTACAACTTTGTTTAATCCAATTTCGATAATGCCTTCAGCACCGGCGGCTTTCAATTCGGGAATAATCTCTCTCACCACGGATTCATTCACCACGGTTTCAACCGCATACCAGCCGTCATCCGAAAGACCGCTGACTGTCGGTGCATGCAACGCCGGAAGTAGACCTTTTACCTGCTGAAGATTTTTTTCGCTCACATTCATTTTGAGCAACACCTTGTCCGAAGCGTTGAGCGCGGCTGTCAGCAACAAGGCAATTTTTTCGAGTTTGGAGCGTTTCCAGCTGTCGGCCCAAGATGATTTATTGGCGAAAAATTTGGTGTAGGACTCCATCAGCGTGTCCACGATCCGCAGGTTGTGCGCACGGAGCGAAGATCCGGTTTCGGTGATATCTACGATCGCATCGGCGAAATCGGGAACTTTGACCTCGGTCGCGCCCCAGGAAAATTCAACTTCGGCTTTCACACCGTTTTTCTTGAGCCAGCGTTCGACAATACCGACGCCCTCCGTGGCGATCCGTTTGCCTTCGAGATCCTTAACCGACTGAATCGTCGATTTTTCCGGCACGGCCAGCACCCAGCGAACAGGGCGTTTGGTCTGTTTGGAGTAAACAAGGCTACATACATCTTGGACATCTGAGCCATTGGCTTCGATCCAGTCCAGACCGGCGATTCCGGCATCCAGCATGCCGAGTTCAACATAGCGGCTCATTTCCTGCGGACGGAGGAGGCGGAGTTCAATCTCATTATCATCGATCGACGGAAAATAGGAACGCGAGTTGCCTGAAATATTGAATCCCGCCTTCGCGAATAGAGCGTAGGTGGAATCCTGCAGGCTTCCCTTTGGTAATCCTATAATCAGTTTCTTCATGCTTTAAAAACGCCTTCCTCTTCTTAAATAAGAGCGTCGGACTATACGGAAAACCAAATGAGTCGTCTACCGTTATTTGCCCTTTTTCCGCCCCGGCTTACTTCCTTTGCGTTATCGAGTTAAATCGATGCCTGCGCCACGCATCTTTGCCTATAAAGTTGCAGGCCCATCCGTCGTCATTGAACGCTGATTCGGTGTGTGCAGCTGAAAGTTTCGCTGGCGGCGAGGTGCAGAATGCCCGGTTTGTTCCAAATATCGCCGTACAACGGTTCAGGGTCGGCATAGCCGTACCACGGTTCAATGCAGACAAACGGCGCGCCGGGTTTGGCCCAGATTCCAAACTCCGGAAAACCGGCGAACTCCACGGTTAAACGGCGCAGACTGTTTTTGGCGCCGAGCGTGATTTTTTCCGACTTCGCATTCAAAAAAATGAGTGCGTCGTGGTCGAACAGCGTCGTGGTTAGAGGAAGAATTTTTGAATTTCTAAGAACGGGCGTAGTTTCTGTGGTAAGTAGTCCTTTATCGCTGAGCAGGACGGCATTCAGCGTTTCAGCTTTTTCGAATTCGAGAAAACATTCCTCGACTGGGCCGTGCAGATTGAATGCTGGGTGGGCGCCGATCGAGAAGGGCATGGCGGCGGAGCTGGTGTTGCGTACTGTGTATTCAATGCTCAGGTCGGCATCTTTCAGGCGATATGCGATGAGTAGGA
>JADYZA010000113.1 GCA_020853375.1 Verrucomicrobiota bacterium
AATTCAACGATTCCGGCCTTGTCTGAGACGCTCAACAGCGCCCGTGTAATTTTTGTCATGAATAGATCCTTTCCCTAAAAGTGAGGAAGGGATTTAACCACGAACCACCGAGCCGACAAACCAATTTTCCAAGGTTTGGAAACATTTTTTATCCACCAATGTAGAGTCAGCTCTATGAGCCGAGAAATTGGCTCGCAGAGCCAACCCTACATGACGGCAACAGTCTCTCGCCAAGCCGCCAAGTCGCGAAGTTATTTCTGCGCCTCTGCGAGGAATCAGAGTTTCGAGACAAAGCGGGCGATGCGGGTCATGGCTTCTTTGATGTCGTCGAGCGCGGTGGCGTAACAGCAGCGGACGAAGCCCTGACCGCAGGCGCCGAAGGCGGTTCCGGGGACGACGGCGACGTTTTCCGCCTCGAGCAGTTTCATGGCGAAGTCGTAGGACGACAGCCCAAATTTTTCGATGTTCGGAAACATGTAGAAGGCTCCGCCGGGCAGATGGCAGTCGATGCCCATTTCCTGAAAGGCGGCGTGCATGTAGTTGCGGCGTACGCAGTACGAGTCGCGCATTCCGGCAATATCGCGCTCTGGGTCGCGCAACGCTTCAATGGCTGCTTTCTGACTGAGTGTCGGGGCGCAGAGCATGGTGTATTGATGAATTTTCATCATGGCTTCGGTGAGTTCCGGCGGCGCACAGGAAAAGCCCATGCGGAAACCGGTCATGGCCCAGGCTTTGGAAAAGCCGTGCAGGTAAACCGTCCGCTCTTTCATGCCGGGAACGGAAAGCAGGCTGATGTGCTGCTGGTCGTAGGTGAGTTCGCCGTAGATTTCATCGGTAAGGACAATCAGGTCGTGCTCAATCGCAAACGCGGCAATCTCTTCGACTTCCTGTTTCGTGAGAACCGCGCCGGTCGGGTTGGTCGGGAAGTTGAGCATGAGCAGTTTGGTCTTTTTGGTGACCTTGGCTTCGAGCTGGGCGCGAGTGGGTTTGAATCCATTTTCCACGGAGGTTTCGACTTTGACCGGAACGCCATGCGCGAAAATGACCACTGGGCTGTATGAAACGTAGCAGGGCTCGTGGTAGAGAACTTCGTCGCCCGGCTCAATCAGGGCGCGAACCGCGAGATCCATGGCTTCGCTGACGCCGACGGCGATCAGAATTTCTGTTTCGGGGTTGTACTCAACACCGGTGATTTTCTGGACGTAGCCGGAGATTTCTTTGCGCAGGGGCAACAGTCCAAGGTTGGAGGTATAGCTGGTGACGCCCTGTTCCAGAGCTGTGATCGCGGCCTGACGGATATGCCACGGCGTAACAAAATCCGGCTCGCCGACGCCAAGACTAATGACGTCGGCGCGGGTGCTGACGATGTCGAAAAAGTCGCGGATTCCGGAGCGCGGGATGTCGCGCACGTGTCCGGCAATTCGGTTACGCAGAGATTTTGGGTCGTTCATTTTCATCGGATCCACGCATGAGGACATCGTTTTTCTTGTAGGCTTTGAGCATAAAATGAGTGGCCGTACCAATCACACCACACTGCGTCGCCAGCTTTTCGCTGACGAAGCTGGCGACTTCGTTCAGGGTTTTTCCGCTGACGAAAAGAAGCAGGTCAAATCCGCCGGACATCAGGAAGGCGGAACGGACTTCTGGAAAACGGCTGATGCGTTCGGCCGTGCGGTTGAAGCCGCCTTCGCGTTCGGCGGTGAGGCGGACTTCGATGACGGCGGTGACGGGTGCACCGTCTATTCTGTCCTCATCGATCACAGCCTGATACCCCTGAATAACGCCGGATTTTTCGTAGTCGGCAATGCGGGCTTTCACTTCGGTTGCCGTGATGCCGAGCAGTCGGGCCAGGTTTTCCGGGCTTTCTTTGGCGTTGTCTTTAACCAGTTTGAGCAGTTCGTCCATGTTTCTCTCCGTTGGAAAGCGTGGGTTATAAATGATTTTCCACCCCTTGGAAAGCGACTTGTTGCGGCAGCGTGTCCCGCGAGAAAAGCTCTACTGATCTTTGTCCATCGGACTGAAATAGTCGCAGACCGGAAGTGAAAAAAGAAAGCCGAGCAATAGTCCGTTCAGGATCGCGGTCACCAGCGCAGCGACGACCATAACCCAGAGACCTTCGGCCTTTAGTGAGAACAGCGCAGTGATCGTGGTGAACAGCAGCGAGAAGGCAAACATCGCCGAAAGCATGATCTGAGCGACCAGCCATGCCAGCCGGGAACGCTGAATAAATCCGCGGAAAACCGCGACGGCCAGCAACAGATAACAGAACAGCTGCATGATCTGAAAAATCAGATGAGCTGGACGCACCAGTCCGGTCAGCAAAGCGTACTGAACCACCATAACCACCAGCACAGCACCCAGCAAACCGTGAAAATACTTTGGCACAATCTTCCAGATTCGTTTCATAGGATTCATCTCCGGTTACTATACGTTCCACTCTAAGCTTTTATCTCTTCCCGCCAAGCTCAAATCCGCAGATGGTCACACAACATTTCCCGCAGAATTTCTTCCGCCGTTTCAAGCGCGGAAAGCTGTTCACGCGGGGCAGTCAGCCGGATTTCAACCTTCCCGCCGCCGGGATAAAACCCGATTGAAATTTCCGAAGCTTGGAAAGACGCTGCTTCAAGCCGGGTGACAATATCGGATTCGCCAATGCCTTCGGTCGTCAGAATTCGCACTTCGAGCGGAATGGCGCCGGGAAACTGCTGGACCAGCCACGGGATAATGTGGTCGGCAAGCACAGCGGCAAATTCGTTGGGCGGACCGGGTACAATAAACAGCACTTTTCCAGTCTCTGGATGAAACCGTTCTCCGGGCGCGGCACCAGCAGAATTCACCAGCGTTTCCGCCCCTTCGAGAATCAGCGCCTGCCGTTCCGCCGCCGGATTAACTGCACGTCCGCGCTCCGCCCAGCGTTTATGCAATGCGGCCAATCCTTCGGTCGACATGACGATCCGGCAACCAAAAAGTCCGGCGAGCGCCTCGCGGGTAATATCGTCGGACGTCGGACCAAGTCCACCGCTGACGACCACAATATCGGTGCGCTCGAACGCCTCGCGGACGGCGGACTGAATGATTTCGATTTCGTCGGGAATGGTGGTATCACGAGAAAGGCGCAAGCCGACCAGCGTGAGCGCCGCTCCCAGTGTCTGGGCGTGACTGTTGAGTGTGCGACCGCTTAGCAGTTCGCTGCCGATGGAAACGAGCTCAATGTCAGCTTTCATAGCCGTTCGGGAGGGCTTCATATCAGAACCGAAAAATTATTCCACAAACCGGCGGCGGATCCAGAATCCGGCCACCAAAACCGTACCGATCATCAGAATACTGGCCGGCTCTGGAACACTGGTCACCGATAAATTGCGGATTTCCTGATTGCTACTGAGTGCCCCTGTGCCTGCCGTAAATCCGAATTTCACTTCCTCGGGACATGACAACGAACACTGGTATTCATCAATCAGCGTTATCCAATCCTCTGCACCTGCGACTTTCCATTCAATGGATATTTTTTTATCCGTCGGAATCGTGATGCGCACGGTATGTGCAACGGCATTCGTACGGCTACTGGTTCGGGTGGAAAACGCACTGAGGTTGGTTGCACCGGTTATATAGGCATAGCCGTTTGTCCGGGTAGCGCCCATGGAACCACGAATCGCGATTGAATTAGCTCGTTGTCCCGGTCCGCCGATACGGCCTTCATTCGGGTTTGAAAAATTTCCGAACGTATCAAAGCCAAACCCTGCGATGCCGCCAGCCAACCCATTGAGCCCTGACCGCTGGGCATAGCCCAATGAACCGCCGTAAGCACCCGCTGAAGGAGTAACCTTTGAATCAAAAATCACCAGAGCCAGTCCGTCTGCACGGGTTGTATCCGCACCCCATATTACAAAATCAAACGTGAACTGTAGTCCGGCTGAAGTGGGTAGCGCTGTGTTGCAATAAACAAACGATGACTGCCAGTCTTTGTCTCCGGTTAAACGCATCCATCCCTGCCCGGCAGGATCAACGCCCGTGGCGGCAGTAAGCGCAGGTCCATCGCCCGCTCCCGTCACCATAGTCCAGTTTTGAGCCGTTGACCCCCGAAAGTCGGAAGAAACATAGGTCGTCTGTGCCATGACCGACATGGCCATCATTGGAAACAGAATAAATAGTTTTAACCGCATGAAATTCATTTTATGAAGCGTACTGTAGTAATCGTAGTTATCTAATTCAACAAATCATTTGTATTCGTAGACAGCAGCTCGCTGCCGATGGAAACGAGCTCAATGTCAGCTTTCATAGCCGTTCGGATTCGCTTTGTGCCAGTTCCAGGCGCTTTCGACGATGGAGCGCAGGTCGGCATAGCGCGGCTTCCAGCCAAGGACAGTTTTTGCTTTGGCAGAGTCGGAAATCAGGCGGGTGCAATCACCGGCGCGGCGCGGCTGAAGTTCCGCAGGAATCGGATGGCCGGTGACGGCGCGGGAAACCTCGATGACTTCTTTGACAGAATAACCGCCGCCCGAGCCGAGGTTGAATGCACCGGTAATACCGGGTTTGAGCGCGAGAATATGAGCCTGCGCCAGATCGCGGATGTGGATGTAGTCGCGGATGCAGGTTCCGTCGGGCGTTTCATAGTCGTCGCCAAAGATATAAATTTTCTGCCGCTTCCCGAGCGCAACCTGCAGGACGAGCGGAATGAGATGCGTTTCCGGGCTGTGGTCTTCGCCGTACCGCGCGGTGGCGCCGCAGGCGTTGAAGTAGCGCAGGAAAACGCATTCGATGCCATGAATCTGCTGCGCCCAGGAAAAGATTTTTTCGCAAAGCAGTTTGGACTCGCCATAAACGCTTTCGGGTTTTTGCGGCAACGTTTCATCCATTGGAACCCGTTCGGGCGTGCCGTAGGTGGCGCAGGTGGAGGAGAAAATCAGTTTTTTGCAGTTTGCCGAAACCATGGCCTTGATCAGATTAAGCGAGCCGCCGACGTTGTTTTCGAAGAACGGCAGCGGATTAACCATTGATTCTCCGACCTCGATGTAGGCGGCAAAATGAATCACCGCGTCCGGCTTCACTTGTTTCAGCGCGGTTTCGATGGGTTCGGACTGTCGCAAATCGCCCTGGATGAACTTGGCGCGCGGATCAATGGCGGCGCGGTGCCCGCGCTCCAGATTGTCGAAAACAGTCACGTTATGCCCGGCATCGCAGAGCATCTCGGTGGTTACACTGCCGATATATCCGGCACCGCCAGCGATTAAAACATTCATGAATTCTCCAGTTCGGGTTCCAAGGATTGGAACGATAGCGTCCGGAAAAGCTTTCCGCCAATTAAATTTCCGGGGCAAAGAGGCGGAAAGTTCTCTCCGCCACGTGTTTTTTGAATGTTTTTTTATGGAGAGTCCCTATACTCGCCCCGCAGATAGGGTTTTAGTGAACGGCGGAAAAACCATGGATGAGAAAAAAACAGGCTTTTGGTCAATGGATATCGCCACAGGGCGAAAGCGCTATTGGATCATCTACGCCACCGCACTTCTGCTATTGCTCAGCGGCATCTTGGCCGCCAAAAAGGCGGGTGAGAGCACCGATCTGAACATGCGTCGAGCGGTGGCAACCCAAGTTCGCCATATCGCCGAAGCGATCCCTGTCGACAGCGTCCGCAAACTTTCCTTCAGCAAGGCCGACACGAACCTGCCGGAGTTCCGGCAACTATGCTCTCAGATGAAGGCCTACGCCGAAGCCTCCGGCATCCGCAGCCTCTATAGCATGGCGCTTCGCAACGGCAATCTGGTGTTCGGCCCGGAAACTCTTAATCCAGACGATCCGAACGCTTCGCCGCCCGGAACCGTTTACAGGACTCCCACGAAAAAGGATTTCGAAATTTTCAATACCGGCGATGCGGCGGTTCAAGGCCCCGACTCCGACGAATACGGCGACTTTGTCACCGCAACGGCCCCCGTCATCGATCCCCACACGGGAAATGTACTGATGACTGTCGGAATCGACATCGAGGCATCCGTCTGGCAGACCGAAATCCGTAAGGCGCAATGGATTCCTTTTCTGACGGCGATGGCGCCGCTGGCTATGCTTTCCCTCGGCTTTTTCACGTTAAAAATCAGGCAACGGCTTCCGGCAACACGTCACTGGAAGCTTCGCCATGTTGAAGCATTCACCTGCGCCGCCATCATGCTGTTGCTGACGGTCACGGCAGCGGCGCTACTCCATTTTTCCGACACAAAGGTACGAGAGGAGAACTTCCGAAATCAGGCGCAAATCAAAGCCGAAATCTATACAACCAAGTTTAAAAGCATTCACGCCGACCTCAATCTACTGGACAGCTTTTTTGAATCCAGCGATCACATCAGCCGTCGAGAATTCCGCTTGTACAGCTCGACCCTGATTAAGAAAAACCCGATCGCCGCCTGCTTTTGGATTCCGGAAATTCCCGCCGCCGAGGCCGTTCGTTTCACCAAGCAGGTTCGTGAGGACGGTTTGCCGGAATTCTCCATCTGGCAACGCGACGAACAAAACGCCAAAGTTCCGGCGCAAGGTTCAGTATTTTTTCCAGTGCTTTACGTCGAACCATTTGCTTCTTACGAAAAAGCGCTTGGCTTTGATGTCTATTCCGAACCGCTCCGCAAGGCCGCAATCATCGAGGCTCTCAGCACCGGACTGCCGGTGGCGACAGAACCCGTTACGCTGATTTCAACATCGCCACAGGCCGACCAACTGCTAATCGTTCAGCCGGTTCAGTCGAAGCAAGGTTGCGGCGTGGCAGGATTTGTCTTAAGTCCAAAAGAGTTTCTGACCAACTTCACCGGAGCCCCGTCCGGCGAAATTGCCAGCCTTTCCGTCAGCCTGCTGGAGTTGCGGGCTGAAAAACCGCCGTTATGGCTCGCCTGCGCACGGGAGAATTTCGGGGAAACTGGAAAACAACCCGCACGAAAAGGGCTTTATTCCAGCACTCCGGTTTTCGCCTTCGGAAAAACCTACGAGGTGCTGATTGTTC
>JADYZA010000114.1 GCA_020853375.1 Verrucomicrobiota bacterium
TCCACGGTTATTGGCAACGCCCTCGACCGGCTCTACCGCGCGCTTGGTTACAATGTCATCGCCGACAACCACCTCGGCGACTGGGGCACCCAGTTCGGCCTGATTATTCTCGGCTACCGCGAATTCGCCGATGCCGAAGCGCTCAAAACCACGCCAGTTGAAGAACTCGAACGCATCTACGTCAAAAGCTACAACATGTCCAAAGAGGACGAAACCTGGCGCGACCGCGCCAAAGCCGAACTGGTCAAACTCCAGCAAGGCGACCAGGAAAACCTCGCTCTCTGGAAAAAATTTATTGAACTCACGCTGAGCGAATTCAACCGCATCTACAAACGGCTTGATGTCTCTTTCGATCTCTACCGTGGCGAAAGCTTCTACAACGACCAGCTCGCCGGAACCGTTGAACTGCTGAAAGAAAAAGGCCTCGCCACCGAAAGCAACGGCGCGCTCGTTTGCAATCTTGAAGCCGACGGTCTCAATGTCGCCATCGTCCGCAAGAGCGACGGCGGTTACAACTATGCCTCCACCGACATTGCCACCGTCATCGCCCGCACCGAAGAGTTCCAACCTTCGGAAATCATCTACGTCACCGACGAACGCCAGCAGCTTCACTTCAAGCAGTTCTTCCACATCTGCAAAAAGCTCGGCGTGCCGACCAAGCTGACGCATGTCTGGTTCGGCCTCATGCGCCTGCCTGAAGCGACCTTCTCCACTCGCGAAGGCAACGTCATCAAACTCGAAGCGTTGCTCAACGAGGCCGAAGCCCGCGCGCTGGAAGTTGTCAAAGCCTCCAGTCCAAACATGGATGAAGCGCAACAGCGCGAAGTCGCCCGCGCCGTCGGCATCGGTGCAATCAAATACACCGACCTCAGCCAGAATCCGCAGAGTCTCGTGACGTTCACTTGGGAAAAAGCGCTCGCAATGGACGGCAATTCCGCGCCGTATCTTCAGTATGCTTATGCTCGAATCGCCAGCGTCCGCGACAAGTATGCCGCGCAGTTCCCCGGAAAAAATCCAGACAGCTACCCGGTGGTTCTTAATGAAGAAATCGAACGGCGTCTTGCGCTCAAGCTCACGCGCTTTCCAACAGCTGTCGTTTCCGCCGCGAGCCTCGACCGTCCCAGCGTCATGGCCGACTATCTCTTTGACCTCTCACAGACCTACAGTTCGTTCTACCAGAACGTTCCGTTCCTGAAGGCCGACGAAGGTGTCCGCGAAAGCCGCATTCGCATCTGCGCCCTCACCGCCGCGATTCTGAAACAAGGGCTCGCTCTGCTCGGCATTGAAACGCCTGAGCGGATTTAGCATAGAAAATACGGGCTCGCGGCGGACGAGTCGGGATACCGATATTCTCTGCCTTCATAATTTGTCAAAACCACCTCGCTGCCTTCGCGGCAGATCGGAGTATTCGGCTGAAGCGTGATTTTCCCGCCGCCGCCGGGCGCATCGATAGCAAAGTGCGGCATGGCGAGTCCCGAAATCCGCCCCTGCAACTCGCGGAGGATCTGTAAGCCGTTTTCGACCGGCGTGCGGAAGCCGGACGAACCAAGAACCGGATCACACTGAAAGAGGTAATACGGTTTGACGCGCCGTTCGAGAAGTCCATAGAAAAGTTCGGCCAGTGTGTCGGCGGCATCATTGATTCCTTTGAGAAGAACGGTCTGGCTGACCATCGGAACACCCGCTTCGGCGAGCGTGTCGCAGGCGCGGGTCATTTCCGGCGTCAGTTCCGCCGGATGAATAAAGTGGAGCTGAAGCCACACACGGTGCCGCGCCAAAATCGCTGCCAGCTCCGGCGTGATGCGCGACGGCAACACGGCGGGAACTTTGGAGCCAAGGCGGACCGTGCGGATGTGATCGATCTTCCGAAGTTTGGAAAGCATCCCGGCGAGTTCGCCGTCGGTAAGCGTGAGCGGGTCTCCGCCGGAAATCAGAACATCGCGGATTTCCTCATGCTCTTCCAAATAGCGGAAAACTTCGTCCGGAATTTTCCAATTACTGGAACCGACAAGGCGACTGCGGGTGCAGTAGCGGCAGTAAACAGCGCAGTCGAGCGTGGCGAAGAGAAGTACTTTGTCCGGATACGTGTGAACCAGCCCCGGCACAGGACTATGCGCCTCCTCGCCGAGCGGATCGGCCAGTTCGCCGGGCTCGGGCTTGCAAAATTCAACCTCTTCGACGGTGCGACGAAGCGGATGATCCGGCCCGAGTGAATCAAGCAGACAGCGGTAATACGGCGTGATTTTATACTTCTGGAGACTGTGTGGCATATTGGGCACGATAATTCATTTGCAGGCCTGCTTCTATTCAAATTATGCTCCCTGTGCTTCCTCACAGGAGATCACGTCATGAAGTGTCCGAAAAAAAAACAGGTTACCGCCGATATGATTGAGGAGCGAACCCTGTTCCATCTGCGCTACAGCCGTGGCAAAGACATGCGCAGCGCGACCGACTTCGATAAGTTCTGGAGCTTCGCCCACGTGGTGCGCGATCTGGCGGTTGACGGCTTCACCACCACGCAACGCACGTATCTCGATAAGGACGTGAAGCGTCTCTATTACCTTTCCATGGAGTTCCTTGTCGGCAAACTACTGGAACAGAATGTTCTGGCCCTTGGAATGATGGAGTCCGCGCGCGAAGCACTTAAGCGGCTGGATATTGACTTGCAGAAGGTGATCGATCTGGACATCGAAGCCGGGCTGGGCAACGGCGGGCTTGGCCGTCTGGCCGCCTGCTTCCTTGATTCGATGGCTTCCATGGAACTGCCCGCCTATGGCTACGGCCTGCGTTATGAACACGGTATTTTCCGGCAGGAGTTTGAAGACGGCTGGCAGAAAGAGCGTCCGGATAACTGGCTTGAACTGGGCTATCCGTGGGAAATGATCCGTCCGGAATATACCGTGCCGGTGTTTGTTTACGGGCGGATGGAAAACATTTCCAGCACCCACCGCGGACGCCATCCGGTCTGGACCGACTGGCAGATGTTCAAAGCCGTGCCGTACGATATTCCGGTGATCGGCTACGATAACAATACCGTGAACATGTTCCGGCTCTGGAGCGCGCGCGCCGACGAAGGCTTCCGGCTCGATGTTTTCAATCAGGGCGATTACATCCGCGCCGTCGAAGAAAAAAACTGGGCCGAAAACGTCACTAAGGTGCTTTATCCGTCGGACAGCACTCATGCAGGAAAAGAGTTACGGCTGATTCAGGAATACTTTCTGTGCAGTTGCTCAATCCGCGACATCATCCGCCGCTACCAGAAAAACCACAGCAACTTCAATTCATTCGCCCAGAAAACCGCGATTCAGATGAACGACACGCATCCGGCGCTGGCCGTCGTCGAACTGATGCGTATTTTGTGCGACGAACAGCACGTTCCTTGGGATAAGGCATGGGAAATGACCGTCAAGACCTGCGCCTACACCAACCACACTCTGCTTCCGGAAGCGCTCGAGAAATGGCCGGTCGAATTAATGGAGCGGGTTCTGCCGCGCCACTTGCAGATCATCTACGAAATCAATCACCGCTTCCTGCAACGTGTCGAAATGGATCACCCCGGCAATACGGAGATGATTCAGAACGTTTCGCTGATCGAGGAAAACGGCACGCGGCAGGTTCGCATGGCCAATCTCGCGGTCGTCGGAAGCCATAAAGTCAACGGCGTGGCAGGACTGCACTCGTTGCTCCTGCGCGAACGAGTCATGCCGGAATTCAATGAACTTTATCCGGAAAAATTCATCAACATCACCAACGGAATCACCCACCGCCGCTGGCTGCTCAAGTGCAATCCGGAGCTTTCCGCGCTGATTACAGATACGATCGGCAATGGCTGGATCAAGAATCTTGAGGAAATCAAAAAACTGGAGCCGTTCGCGACGGATAAAACTTTCCAGACCGAATTCATGGCGATCAAACGGCGCAATAAAGTCGCGCTGGCCCAGCACATTGAAAAGACCCTGCATGTGCCGATTCATCCGGAATCGCTTTTTGATGTGCAGGTCAAACGTCTGCATATGTACAAGCGGCAGATGCTCAGCGCCATGCACCTGATCGCGCTTTACCAGCGCATCAAGGCCGACCCGA
>JADYZA010000115.1 GCA_020853375.1 Verrucomicrobiota bacterium
GAGAAGAAACCGGAAGAGGCTGCGAAATAAACCTGTTTTTGATGAGGAGCCTATCTGAGTGAAGGTCATCGTCGGGCTTGGAAATCCGGGGCGGGAATATGAAATGACCCGCCACAACATCGGATTCCTGGTGCTGGATGAGCTGGCTGGGCGCTCGGGGGCTCCTTTTCGTCGGAGCTGGCGGGTTTCGGCCCGGATATCCAAGAGGTTGATCGGGCGGGAAACGGTGAAACTGGTGAAGCCGCAGACGTTTATGAACCGTAGTGGCTTGGCGGTTCGTGCGATGCTTCGAAAACAAGACGATTTGTTGGTGGTGTTTGACGATGTGGCGCTCGGCTGGGGTCAGTTGCGTGTTAGAGCGCAGGGGTCGGCGGGTGGACACAACGGTGTGCAGTCGGTGATGGATGTGGTTGGCGAGGGTGCTTTCGGCAGGATTCGGATTGGCATCGGCCCGAAACCTGATAGTGTGTCGCTCTCAAATTATGTCTTAGGGCCATTTTCGGACGCCGAAAAGCAGAATTTGAAGGATGTGGTTCGCCGCGCCGCAGATGCGGTGGAAATGGTCTGCACTGCAGGGATTGAGCAGGCCATGAACTGCTTTAATAGAGGATAGGAGCAAGGAGATAGAAATTGAAAACACTGTACGAGGGGCTTTTTATTTTCCCCGAAACATTGGATGAGGCACAGCTGGATCAGGCAATTGAAGCCGTAAAGGTTGAACTGGAAAAACTGAATGGAACGCTGGAAAGTTCGACTCGGCTCGGCAAACGCTCGTTTGCACGTCCGCTCAGAAAGAAAAAAGGCGGAATTTATGTGGTGGTCATGTTCCGTCTTGAAGGCGAACAGATCGCGGCGCTCAAGCACCGCCTAAAACTCAGCACCAATGTGTTCCGTGCGCAATTTATGCAGAAGGATGAAGCGACCGCAGCTCAGGAGGCGTAAAATGTCGACCCTGAATCGAGTATTCCTGATGGGCAATCTGACCCGCGATCCCGAAGTGCGGTATACGCCTTCAGGGACAGCGGTTGGTGACCTTGGTCTAGCGATTAACGAGAATTACAAAAACAAAGCGGGCGAAACGGTTGAAAGCACTGTGTTTGTTGATGTAGAAGTGTGGTCGCGTCAGGCAGAAACCTGTGCGGAGTATCTTTACAAAGGTTCGCCTGTTTTTGTTGAAGGACGTTTAAAGCTCGATCAGTGGACAAATCAGCAAGGGGAAAAGCGCAGTAAGTTGAGAGTGCGTGCAGACCGGGTACAGTTCCTCGGAGCGCCCAAGCGCGGCACCGAAGCTACTGATGCTGCCCATAATAGCATGCCGTCGTCGGCGGGATTTGACATCCCAGCGGCGGATGAGGAAGACAATATTCCGTTTTGATAAGGAAAGGATTAATAGAACATGGCATACGATAAAGAGGAAAAAGGCGGCCGACTTTTGGAAGGCGTGACCGAAATCGACTACAAGGATGCGGAACTGCTCCGTAAATTTATGACCGAGCGCGGCAAAATTCTTTCGCGCCGTTACACCGGTGTGACATCCAAGCAACAGCGTCAGGTTAAGCGGGCAATCCGCCAGGCGCGCGTAATGGGACTTGTGCGCTAAGACGTTGAATAGAGGAGAATCAAAATGGCAGTAGAAGTTTTGTTGATGAATGCGGTGCCCGGACTTGGCATCGAAGGCGATGTGGTTCGTGTGGCCGACGGCTATGCACGGAACTATCTTTTTCCAAATGGGCTGGCCTCGGAAGTAACCGCGGGTAAAAAACGCCAGATTGAGAAAAAACGCATTGAGCGTCTTGAATTGATGCGCAAGGAAAAAACGGCGGCTGAAGAGCTGTCCAAGAAGTTTGAAGGAATTTCCTGCACGATTGCGGTTAAGACATCCGAAAATGAGAAGATGTTTGGTTCGGTTAATGCAAACCAGATTATCGAAAAGCTGGCTGAGCAAGGGTTTGTGCTGGAGCGCAGTCAGCTGAAGCTCGATTCTCCGTTGCATGAGCTAGGTGTATTTGATGTGACGGTTACTCTTCACCCGGAAGTCAAAACCACATTGAAGGTATGGATCGTTGAAGAATGAGTTCTATCGATCAGAGCGGGCGTCGTCTTCCGCCCTACAGTGAGGAAGCCGAACGAGGCGTTCTCGGCTCCGCTCTGATTGAATCTTCCCGCGTTATAGAACTCTGTTCCATGAAGTCGGTTTCGGCCGATGCATTTTATATCCCTGCCCACCGATTGCTTTTCGAGCAGCTCACGGAAATGTATCAGAGCGCGAGGGCGATTGATTTATTGACGGTGGGTGAAGACCTGAAGAATTGCGGCCGGCTGACTCAGATCGGCGGATATGCTTATCTCGAAGGGTTGATAGACAGCACTCCAACATCCGCTCACGCCGAATATTACATTGATATTATTCAGCAGAAACATTTGTTGCGCCGAATCATTGCGCAGGCCGCTGAAACGATTGATCGCTGCTATAGCCCCGATGAAGAAGCCGAAGAGCTACTTAGCCGCACCGAAGAATCGTTTTTTGAACTGAGTGATAAAAAGACGGCCTCTTCCGATGGTTGGAAAGATGTTGTTTATAAGACGGCCGGACAGATTATCAACGGCAACGTGCTCGACAATGGCGTACCCACCGGGTTCGCCGATCTCGATAAAGAGCTACGCGGACTGCACAATACCGACATGATTGTTTTGGCGGCGCGTCCCTCCATGGGGAAAACCGCGCTTGCTATGAACATTGCCGAACATGCCGCGCTCGGGCGAGGCGGCGGTAAGAAGCATGCGGTCGGTGTGTTCAGCCTTGAAATGTCGCAGGAGCAGCTCGTTCGTCGTATGCTCTACAGCAAAGCAGGCGTGCCGGCCTGGAAAGATTATTTTGCGGAGTCTGACCGGACGAAAATTTCTTCCGCTGCCGACCAGCTCGGGAAGGCCGCCATTATTGTAGACGATGCCGCCGGTCTGGATGTGATGGATCTTCGTGCCCGCGCCCGCCGGATGAAGCGGATACACAACGTCGATCTGATCGTGATCGACTATCTTCAATTGCTGGCGGATAAGCGCCGTTCGCGCGAAGGCCGTCAGCAGGAAACCGCTTCGATTTCGAATAGTATAAAAGCCATGGCGAAGGAATTGAAAATTCCGGTTCTGATTCTTAGTCAGCTCAGTCGTGCCCCTGAACAGGGTACTCGCGACGGCAAGCCGCGGCTTTCCGACCTGCGCGATTCTGGCGCTATTGAACAGGATGCCGACGTGGTGCTTTTGCTTCAGCGTCCATTTTATTACAGTAAAGATAAAGAAGCGGACACTGCGTCTGGAGACGATACGCTGGCTATTGTGGATATTGCCAAGCACCGTAACGGGCCGGTTGGCGAGGTGAAGTTGAATTTCTTCAGAGAGATCACGCGGTTTGAGGATCGTGATCCTCGGCACGGGGTGGACGGCGCGTCGGAGTAAGAAATAAGATGAAAAAAAAGAATAAACTTCTAGGTCTACTGATGCTGTCCGTTGGGCTGGCCGCTTCCGGTTTTTCAGCTCTGGTTCTTAATGAAGTCCGGATTGAAAACGTCGAAAAGATTGCGCTGGATGAGTCTTTTGTGCGGGCCTACACCTCGTTGCGGGCCGGGCAGGAGATCGGAAGCGAAGTCGAGCTGAACGAGGCGGTTGCGCACGATGTTGATAATTTGCGCCGCTCTGGGCGGTTTTCCTATGTTCGCGCTTTGGTTGAGCAGGATGGCGGAAAGTTCACGCTTATCTATAAAGTGGCCGGGCGGTTGCGCCTGAAGCAGATTGATATTACCGGCGCCGAAGAAATCGGTAATCGGAAAATAAAGAAAGAGCTCGAGCTTTCGCTGGGCGATTATGTGGACGAGGCTTTGGTCGGTGAAAAAGTCCGTAAAGCGGAAGCCTACTGCCGGAAGAATAAATATCCTGACGCATCCATTACATGGGAACTGAAGCCGGATGAAAAGACCGGTTCAGCCGATTTGTTGCTGAAAGTCAACGAGGGTGAAAAACTCCGTGTTAAAAAGATTCATTTCGAAGGAGATCATATTGCTGGGGAAAGTGTGTGGCGCCGGATGACTCCGAACATTTTTCCGTCCCGAAAAACCTCTGACCGATATAATCCGTGGGAACTCAGAAAGGTTCTTCAACAGAAAAAAACCTGGTGGATTACCCCTTGGTTTGGCGCTTATAAGCCGGAGATGAAGGAGGCTGACTTGGCGGCCATTCGCAAGTTTTATCAGGATCGCGGTTTTCTGGATGTAAAGGTGGATGGGCCTGAAATGAAGGCACTCGGCGATGGGAAACTCGAGCTAGTCTATCACATTCAAGAAGGGGTTCGCTACCAGATTGGCGTGATCGGGTTTGATGGGAATACGCTGTATAAGACCGACGAACTTGAAAAACAGGTGAAGTTAAAGTCCGGCGCAGTTGCTTCACGGGCAGAGATTGATGCAGCGGCTTCTTCCGTGAATCACTATTACGGAAACCGGGGGTACATTCGGAACGATGTGCAACCTGTAATTGTCACAGACCCAAAAACCCAAACGGCGACGATTCGTTTCAGCGTGCGGGAAGGTGAGTTGGCAAATATTAACGAGGTGGATATCCGCGGAAGCGAGAAAACCCGTGACGAAGTGATGCGGCGCGAACTGGCTGTCTATCCCGGAGAACTTTTCCATCAGGGAAAAGTGGAGACCAGTGAAAACCGTCTGAAGAATTTGGGCTACTTCGAAACCGTCAGCAGTTCGTATGCTCCGGCTGAAGAAGGGACCAACACCTACGATTTGACCTTCAAGGTTAAAGAAAAAGCCATGGGAAGTTTTTTGATTGGCGCCGGATTTTCCAGTGTGGATAGCTTGGTCGGCTTTGCCGAGCTGTCGCATGGAAACTTTGACATTCAGCGCTGGCCGCCAGTCGGCGACGGGCAGAAGATGAAGGTTCGAGTGCAGGCCGGCACAAAACGAAGCGACCTCGAAGTTTCTTTTGTTGAACCGTGGTTTATGGATCGCAAGCTGGCTTTGGGGCAGGACTTGTATTATCGCGATGCCAGTTATTACAGCGACCTGTTTGATCTGCAAACACTGGGGAGCAAAACTTCGCTTACCAAGCCGGTTTGGGACCCGTTCACCCGAGCTTCGGTTAGTTATTCCTTGGAGCAATTTAGTGTCAATAATATGGAAACGAATGCTCCGTCTGAAATACTTGATGACAAGGGGTCTCACCTGAAGTCTGCCGTGGGCTTCGATCTTTCGCGCGACACACGCGACCAGTTTTTTATTCCGACTCGCGGTAACTATAGTTCCGCTGGTGTTGAGGTCGCCGGATTTGGAGGGGATCAGGAAACCTATATGCTGGAGGCCAAAACATCGCAGTTTTGGCCGGTACTGGACGATCATGTGTTCAACCTTAAAGGTGAGATGCGCACGATTGAAAGTTACGGCAGCAAAGATGTGCCTATTTACGATATGTTGTTTCTTGGTGGGCCGCGTAACATCCGTGGGTTTAAGTATCGGGATGTCAGCCCTAGAACGAAGGATGGAAGTGGTTCTGATGAGCCGGTCGGTGGACTCAGCAGTTGGTACGCAACGGCTGAGTACACAATTCCGCTTTGGACGAAAATTCGCGCGGCGGCGTTTTATGACATCGGGGCTGTTTCGGAAACATCCTTTGACTGGTTTGCTGCGGATATTAATTCCAGCTACGGTATCGGCGCGCGTATTGATTTGCCGATGTTTCCGTTGCGGCTGGATTACGCCATTCCGCACATTACAGACGATGCAAATAAAGGAACCGGCGGTCGGTTTAGTTTTCTGCTGGGCTACACATTCTAATCAGAAACCAAAGGAGGTCGTATGAAGAAATTTTTTCTGGTGGGGGCGGCGGTCATGCTGTTGGCCGGATATTCGATGGCAGCTGATAAGATTGTTTTTATAGACCTCGAAAAAGTGTTTAACGATTTCTACAAAACCCAGCTGGCTAAATCAAAGGTGGAGGTTCAGCAACAGGACGTTGAGGCGGAACGAAAAATTATGGTTGATGAGATGACTCTCATCAATACAGAGGCCGACACGCTGAAAAAAGAAGCGCGCGACACCACGCTGGCGGAGGAAATCCGTGACAGCAAGCGCATGCTTTATGAAAAGCGGTTGATGGATCTTCGGACGAAGAAAAAAGAGATTGATGATTTTACCTCGCGCCGGCAGCAGCAGCTCCAGCTTCAGGTTTCTCGCATGAGTCAGACCATTATGGACGAGATCCGTCAAACCGTCGTCGAGTACGCCAAAAAAGAGGGATTTACTGCGGTTATTGATAATTCATCACGTCGCGCCGCCGTCGGGGTTTTTATTTATACTCATCCCGATTCGGAAATCACGGAGGCTATTCTTGCCGCGCTTAACAGCAAGCGGGCGGATGTGCTAAAGGGTGATTTGTTCGACGATGCTGTGAAGCCAACGGATAAGCCGAAGGATGGAGGCGGCAAAAAATGAAGCTTTCTGAGCTGGCTGCTAAAATTGAAGGAGTTTTTTCCGGTGACGGGACAATAAATATACATGGCGTTGCGGGGATTCGCGAGGCGGGCGGTGGCGAGATTTCTTTCATTGCGAATCCGCGTTATGCCTCCGAAGCGGCCCTGACCCAGGCGTCGGCTGTAATCGTTTCCGAGGATTGGAACAGCGACTGCCCTGCGGTGCTGATTCGTGTGAAAAATCCTGACGCCGCGTTTGCTAAGGCGGCCACTCTTTTTTATGTTCCGGCGCCCTTGCCAGCTATCGGGGTGCATCCGTCAGCGGTTGTGGCGCAGGATGTTCAGCTGGGAGACGGTGTTCGTATAGGGCCGCTTTGTGTGGTCGAATCTGGCGTCAAGATTGGTGCGCGAACGGTTCTGGTTGCTAACTGTTACATCGGATATCGCAGTGAGATTGGAGAGGATAGCCTGCTTTATCCTCAAGTCTCTTTGCGCGAGTTCGTCAAAATTGGAAAACGCGCCATTCTCCATAACGGGACTGTGGTGGGCAGCGACGGATTTGGATATTCCGTTGATGGAAACGGCGTTCGCACGAAAATCCAGCAAATCGGAACGGTTGAAATCGGTGATGATGTCGAAATCGGCGCCAACACCACGATTGACCGGGCGCGATTCGGAAAGACGAGAATCGGTAATGGCGTTAAGATCGATAATCTAGTTCAGGTTGCACATAATGCGGTGCTTGGAGATCACGTTGTTCTCGTCGCACAGGTCGCCATTGCGGGGAGCACTACTATTGGCGAGAAAACAATTTTTGCTGGGCAATCCGGTGCGGCCGGACATCTCAAAATCGGCTCAGGCGTAATCGTGGGCGCGGGTTCTGGCGTGACTAAAGACACCCCAGATGGAGCTTATGTTATGGGAATGCCCGCTATTCCTGCCGCGAAAATGAAACGAAATCATGCCGGCCTGATGCTCCTTCCAAAGCTAAAAGAACGTCTTGCCGCACTTGATCTCAGGGTGTGCAAGTTAGAGGAAAATAAACAGCCCTGACGTGTTTGGGGCGAGTTCTGATTTTTAATCGAATTATAGTAAAGGGAAAAAACATGGCTAATCCGACGGAACTGTTTGGTGAAAATGTATTCAGTATGCGCGCAATGCGTGAGCGCCTTTCTGAAAAGACTGTAAAATCTCTCGAAGCGACCATCGAAACAGGCCAGAGCCTTGATGCGAGAATTGCTGATGAGGTAGCTGAGGCAATGAAGGAATGGGCCATTTCGAAAGGAGCCACTCATTTCACCCATTGGTTTCAGCCCTTGACTGGCTCTACCGCTGAAAAGCATGACTCGTTTATTGTTCCGGACGGAAAAGGTTCCGTGGTCTGTAAATTTTCCGGCGCCGAACTCATTCAGGGCGAACCGGACGCATCCAGCTTCCCGTCAGGCGGCCTGCGCGCGACCTTTGAAGCCCGCGGCTACACCGGCTGGGATCCGAGCAGTCCCGCGTTCATCAAAGATAACACGCTTTGCATTCCGACCGTTTTCTGCGGTTACCACGGCGAAGCGCTGGACAAGAAGACCCCATTGTTGCGCTCCATGAAGGTTCTTAGTGAGCAGGCTGAGCGTCTCGCCAAGCTGTTTAAGGTTCCTTGCAAACAGATAGCCTTTTCCACGCTGGGCGCGGAGCAGGAATACTTCTTGATTGATGAAGAGATGTACAATGCCCGGCTCGACTTGCAGCAGACAGGTCGAACGCTTTTCGGCAGCAAGCCCGCTAAGCATCAGCAGATGGAAGACCACTACTTTGGCGCAATCAAGACCCGCGTGGTGGCTTTCATGGAGGATCTTGATACTGAACTGTGGCGTTTGGGCGTCCCATCTAAAACCCGCCATAATGAAGTGGCTCCCGGTCAGTTTGAAATCGCGCCAATTTTTGAAAGCCTGAATCTGGCGGTGGACCACAACATGGTCACCATGGAAGTCCTGCGTAAGACGGCGGAAAGACACGGCTTCGTCTGTTTACTGCACGAAAAACCCTACGCTGGTGTGAACGGTTCCGGAAAACACAACAACTGGTCGCTCTGCGGGCCTGACGGGAAAAACTGGCTGTCGCCCGGAGATAATCCGCATGAAAACGCCAAGTTTATGACCATGATCTGCGCCTTGATGAAAGCGGTGGATACTCATGCCGACATTCTGCGTGCCACAGTTGCCACAGCTGGCAATGACCATCGGTTAGGCGCTAACGAGGCTCCGCCGGCGATTATCTCCATTTTCCTGGGCGATCAGCTCACAGACATCATTGAGCAGATTGAAAAGGGTGGGGCCAAGAGTTCCAAGGTTGGCGGGCACATCAACCTCGGCGTGGACACTCTGCCGGCGTTGCCGCGCGGCAACACTGACCGTAACCGCACGTCCCCGTTTGCCTTCACCGGAAATAAGTTCGAGTTCCGTGCGGTTGGTTCCAACCAGAGTTGCGCTGGCTCCAATGTGGCGATTAATACAATCGTGGCGGAAGCTCTCGATGAAATCTGCACGAAGCTTGAAGCGGATGTGAAAGCCGGTAAGGACTTCAACGACTCTCTGCAGAAACTGCTCGCTGGGATCATCAAAAAACACAAACGCATCTTGTTTAACGGCGACAACTACACTGAAGCCTGGGCAAAGGAAGCCGAGAAGCGCGGGTTGCCGAATGTCAAAAAGACTCCGGAAGCGCTCAAGGCGTTCAACACAGAGAAAGCCAGAAACCTTTTTGAGAAGTACGGCATACTGAGTAAAAAAGAACTGCACTCTCGGTTTGATATCTACAATGAGACGTATGAAAAGACTCTTGAGATTGAGGCTGGCGTGACCTTGAATATGGCCAAAACGATGATTGTTCCGGCGGCTATGACGGCACAATCTGAGCTGGCGGCGGCGATCAAGAATATCGGCTCCGTCGGTGGAACCGCTGTGGGAGCTAAGGCGGCACTTAAAGCAATGAGCGCGGAGACCGAGAAATTATTCAAGGCGATCGCCCTGCTCGAAAAAGCCAGTGGATCGGAGAAGCTGATCGTTGCGATGAACAAAGTCCGCGAATCCTCGGATGCACTAGAGACACTTGTGCCGGATGATATTTGGCCGATCCCGACGTATGTCGAGATGATGTTCATGATGTAGCTCTACGCTCATGGCGAAACGAAAAGGCTCCCTGTAAAAGGGAGCCTTTTTAGCTATAGGGAGACTCAGCGTGTTAGGAAATGACTTTGTGGGAGAATATCAATCCCTAGGTAGCTCTTCACAAAATAAATGATGAGCATGATGCAAATGCCGACGCTCAGCGCGATCACTCCCAGTGCCAGAATCAGCGCCAGAATGTTCCCGAACAACGGTGCGCCATAGCGGAACGACTGCTGGGCGATAACCCGCAGGCGGTAAAGCCAGTAAGGCGAGTTGTACACCTGTTTATCGATGTCTTTCTGGTTTTCAACCAGCTGTTGCTGTAGCGACTCGATATCATATTGGCGAACCGCTTCACGGACCGCTTGCTGGATGTCAGCCGGAGAGGCTGGTTTTTTTATGAAACGGAAGATCTGACCGTGATTGATTGCTTTGATAAACAGGTCGGTTTCCAGCGCAGCGCTGAAAAGCACGCTTTTGATTTGGGCATTACGCTGCTTGAGTGTGATGAGGAAGTCTAAGCCGCTCTGTCCCGGAA
>JADYZA010000116.1 GCA_020853375.1 Verrucomicrobiota bacterium
ATTTCAATTTTGGTTCTGCCGCCGGTGAAGATGAAGAACAGGGCGCAAAGCGCCATCAGAAACAAAGCCCAAAGCAACGGTTTATTCATAAGTTACCTCCTAAAGCCGCCGCGCGGCTCGATTGTCGGTTATTTGATATTCATTATCCGGCGCGAAGTCAAACTCGAGGCGCAGAACTAAAAATTCTCATCCGGCGTTTGTTCGAAGGCGCTGTAAATCCACTCAAGAACCGATTCGAAGCGGGCATCGCCGTGCAGTGAAGCCAGATCGGGATCCTTCTTCATTCCTTCGTAATCGTTATAGCCGAGCTCCACCGCGCGGCTGAGCGCATCAAAGGCATCGTCCACGCGGGCAGAAAGGGCCAGACTGCACGCCAGATTGTACCAGACGACCGGATCTTCGGCGCACAGGCGGCTCAGGCTTTCATCCACACGCAACCCGTCGGCATACGCTCCGGTGCGGGTGTAGAGGTCGCCCAGCGCGCGCATGATGTTGGTGTCCTCAGGCAACCGCCGGGCGATCGCCTGAAGAAATTCCAACTCCTGCTGATTTTCGCGGAGGTCTTCCGGTTTCTGATGGATGGGGATCACAATGGGAAAATTCCACTATTTGCGTTTAGAGATCGGCGTGACTTTGCGCAGGTTCGGTCCGGTGTAAACCTGCCGCGGACGCGCAATCGGGGTTTCGCTATCATTCATTTCCAGCCATTGCGCGATCCATCCCGGCAAGCGGCCAATGGCGAACATGACGGTGAACATGTTGGTCGGAATGCCCATTTCGCGGTAGGTGAGTCCGGTGTAGAAGTCCACATTCGGATACAGATTGCGCTCCTGGAAATAGGAGTCGGACAGAGCCCGTTCCTCAAGTTCCTGCGCAATATCCAGCAACGGGTCTTTTGTATTCGTGGCGGCGATCACGTTTTTGCACAGCTCTTTGGCGATCTTGGCGCGCGGGTCATAGGATTTATAAACGCGATGGCCGAATCCCATCAGCCGGAACGGGCTGCGTGGATTTTTGGCGCGCTCGATCACTTTGCTGACATCCCCGCCTTCGCGGTAAATTTCCTCAAGCATTTCGATCACGTGCTGGTTCGCCCCGCCGTGGCGCGGGCCCCATAGAGCACAAATGCCCGCCGCGATCGACGCATACAGGTTGATTCCGGAGCTTCCCACGCCGCGCACCACGGATGTGGAGCAGTTTTGCTCATGGTCGGCATGAATAATCAGCAACTTGTTGAGAGCATCCGCCATCACCGGATTGATCGGCTCCCCGCGTACCGGCGAGCTGAACATCATGTTCAGGAAGTTTTCGCAGTATTTGAGGTCATGGCGCGGATAGATGGTGGGCTCGCCGATCGATTTTTTATAGGAAAAGGCGGCGATGGTGCGCAGTTTGGAAATCAACCGCGTAACCGTCATATCCAGATCCTCTTTCACATCCTGGCCCATTTCGGGATAGAACGAGGAGAGTGAAACCGCCATGGCGGACAGAATCGCCATCGGATGGGAATGTTTTGGATAGTGGCTGAAGAAATCCTTCATGTCCTCATGGATCATCGAGTGCTGATTCAGAAGCTGGCTGTAACGGGCCTTCTGTTCGGCGTTGGGCAGTGAGCCGTGAACCAGCAGGTAGGCGACTTCGATGAACTCGCACTTTGCGGCTAGGTCGGCGACATCATATCCGCGGTAACGCAGGATTCCTTTTTCACCGTCAATGAACGTGATGTCACTGGCGCAGGAGCCTGTGTTCATGAACCCCGGATCGTAGGTAATCAGGCCGGTTTCTTTGCGTAAACGGCTGACATCCAACGCCCGCTCGCCCTCGGTACCCCCATAAACGGGACAACAAAGGGTCTGCCCATCGATGCGTATTTCGGCTGTTCCGTTTTTTTCAATTTTCATCGTGTGCCTTTCCGATTACAAGGGACGCAGAGTGTATTTGGCTCCGAGGGCTTCTTTCAAGCAAAAACCCCTTCAGTAAGTGATCAGAACGCTGCCGGAGACATTCGACCTTGAATTGTAAGGCTCCGCTCGTGTATGAGGGTGGCCGCAATAACGCCGAACGGTTTTTCCGGCAATTTCGGGCGGCTTTCCGGTCTTTTCGACGGTGAATAGGAATTTTGGTATGAAATACGAAGCGTGTATCGGGCTTGAAACCCATGTAATGCAGAAAACGCGGACGAAAATGTTCTGCGGCTGTAAGCACGAGTATGGCGCGGAGCCGAACACCAACGTTTGCCCCGTCTGCCTTGGCTACCCCGGCGCGCTTCCGGTTCTCAACGCCACGGCCATCGAACTCTGCTGCAAGGCCGGACTACTGCTCGGCTGTGAGATCAATCCGCACTCCAAATGGGACCGCAAAAACTATTTTTACCCCGACATGTCCAAGAACTACCAGATCACGCAGGCCGACCGTCCGCTTTGCCTTGGCGGGAAAATCGTGACGGAAGTGAACGGCGAGCTGAAAACCTTTACCCTTGAGCGCATCCATCAGGAAGAAAACGCCGCCAAAAACACCCACGCCTCCAGCGGCAGCCTGATCGACTATAACCGCGCCGGCACCGCCCTGATGGAAATTGTTTCCAATCCCTGTATGCATTCAGCCGACGACGCCTTTGCCTATATCCAGGCATTGAAACTCATCATGGAATATGGCGGCATTTCCGACTGCGACCTCGAAAAAGGGCACATGCGCTCCGACGTCAACGTCAGCGTCCGCCCGGTTGGGCAGGAAAAGCTCGGCGCCAAGGTTGAGATCAAAAACATGAACTCGCCCAGCTTCATCGTCGAAGCCATCAACTATGAAATCGCGCGCCAGATCGAAGTGATCGAAAACGGCGGCAAGGTGATTCAGGAAACGCGCGGTTACGACTCTGACCGCAGCGAAACCTTTTCCCAGCGCACCAAGGAAGACGCCCACGACTATCGCTATTTTCCGGAGCCCGACCTTCTTCCCGTCGAAATCTCCGCCGCACAGATTCAAAAGTGGAAATCCGAACTGCCGGAACTGCCCGTCCAGCGGCGCGAACGCTACGTCAAGGAACTCGGACTGCCCGACTACGACGCTAAAGTTTTAACTGCCGAAAAACACATTTCCGACTTCTTTGACGCCGCCTGCAAGCTGACGAAACAGTACAAGCTCGTTTCAAACTACATGATGGGCAAAGTCGCCAGTCTCGTTACGGAAAAGAGTATCAGCGTCGTCGAAAGCAAGCTGACGCCGGAAACGCTGGCGCAGGTCGCCGATCTGGTCAGCGGCGGAACCATCGGCTCCAGTGCCGCCAATGAACTCATTGAAATTCTCTTCACCAGCGGCGGCGATCCGAAAGTCATTGTCGAAGCCAAAGGCATGGCGCAGGTCAACGACGACAGCGCGCTCGAAAAATGGGCCGAAGAAGCCATCGCCGGAAATGCCAAAGCCGTCGCCGACTACAAAGCCGGAAATCCGGCTTCTGTGAATGCTCTCATGGGCTACGTCATGAAACAGAGCAAAGGCAAAGCCAATCCTCCCGCCGTCATCGCCATGCTGAAGAAGAAGTTGGATTCCTGAGAGGTTTGACCGCCAAGACGCTAAGAACGCAAAGCGCGACGGCAAAGATTTTCCAAACCTTGGGTCTATGTACGTGGGTTGGCGCAGTCGGCAAAATAAAAAACGCGGTGAGGGCACCGCGTTTTCGTTTGAGTCAGGGCTGGTTTCAGCCGCTTTAGATGTCGTCGACGATGGCTTTGCGTTTCATTTCAAACTCTTCTTTGCTGATGAGTTTGTCGTTCAGAAGCTGTTGGAGCTTTTCAAAGCGGTCGCGCGGCAGAGATTTGTAATAGTGCAGGGTGAGGGCGATTTGCTGGGCGACGTAGTCAGCCAGCACCGGAGAGACTTCCTGTTCGACGAGCGGGGTGATGGTTTCGTCGTAGGTCATGTTATGCAGGCCGCCAAAAAATGGACTGATAACAGGAACAGACCACATAACCCAAGTGCGGTCGATGTCGGCGTGTTTGACGTCGAGGCGGACCGGAATGTACATGCTGTTGATGAGCTTGCCGGTTTTGGCATCGTTGAGTGTTACGTCGATGTCATACATGACGTGGTAGTTGTAGCCGTGCCAGGACGGGAACCAGATGAGGAAGCCGGGAAAGTCGGCCCAGAAGTTCCATCCGGAGCCGCGCTGTTTGGAAACGACGGAGATGTTTGCGATGACATCGATGAAATTGTTGGTTTCGTCCACGGCGGTGGTGCACTGGGCGTTGTATTTGAGCATGTCGCGTCCAACGGCGTGAATGAAGCGGTGTCCGTTGAGATCGGCGGCGTTGGCACGGATGCCGATGCGCAGGCGCTCATCCAGCGCGACGATGGTTTTGTTGTGGTAGTTGTCCAGGTTTTTAACGGCCATCGGATGGGTGCATCCGCTGATTACGACGGTCAGTGATAGCAGGGACAGGGCTAAACTCAACTTCTTCATGGATGGATCCTTTCGCTAATGGACATACATCTAAACTTAAATCTCCGTGCTGTAAATCCATAAAAACCACCGTTACGGTTTCCAATAGCCGGTTTTTCTGGTTCAATTTCCAAACATTGGGAATAAACATGAAAATCTTTTCTTTCGACAAAACGCAGGACGAGCGGACGCTGGAAAAACGTATCGAATACCGTTTTAGGAAAAAAGCGCTGCTGGAATCTGCGCTGACACATCCGTCGTACCGTTACGAAAACGCGGCGGCGGAATCCGATAATCAGCGGCTTGAGTTTTTGGGCGATGCCGTTCTGGGGTTGCTGGCGGCCGATGTGCTGACGGAAAAGAATCCGCAGGCCAACGAGGGCGAGCTGACCCGGTTGAAGAGTTCGATCACATCGGGATCGGCGCTGGTCTCCGCCGCGCGCTCACTGGGGCTGGGGGAATATATCCGGTTCGGCAAAGGAGAAGCCGCCAGCGGCGGCGCGGATCGTGACTCTAATCTGGAAGATGCGCTGGAGGCGTTGCTTGGCGCAGTCTGGCTCGACGGCGGACTGAAGGCCGCGCGGAAGTTCTTTGAGCGCAATATCTTCCAACCTTTGGAAAGCGGCGCGCCAGCGTTGGGAAATCCGAAAGGGATGCTTCAGGAATATGCCCAGAAAAAGGGCTATGCTGTTCCCAATTATCAAGTGCTTGAGGCCAGCGGCCCAGATCACGCCCGTCATTACCTGGTTGAAGTGACGGTTTCGACCTACGCCTACCGCGGTGAAGGCCCCAGCCGCCGCGAGGCCGAAAAGAACGCCGCTCAGAAGGCTGTTCTCTGTATGGTTAAGCCCGCAGGGCTCTGACCGGTTCCAAATCTTGGAAACCTATTATTGGCGACCGGCGCGTTTGAGCTGATCGCGCTCGGTTTTGGTGAGCGTGTGCATGCCGTGCTGGGCGGCTTTGTCTAAGATACGGTCAATTTCCGCGCGACTGACTGGCGGTTTTTCCGATGGTTGGAACTTTGCCGCGATTTTATGCAGAACGTCGGGTCGCCCGATGACGGTGGCGTAGATGTAGCCGCCGAGTCCGCCGACGAGGTGGGCGGAGTTGGCGATGCCACCGCCGGGCCCGGCGAGAGTGTGCATGAATTCGTAGGCACCAATTAGGAGGACGAACAGCCAAGCTTTGATCGGCACGAAGGGGAGAAAGATGATGATGAGTTCGCGGTTTGGGTAGAGAGCGGCGTAGGCTCCAAGGATTCCGAAGACCGCGCCGGA
>JADYZA010000117.1 GCA_020853375.1 Verrucomicrobiota bacterium
ATCCGCAAGAGCAAGACTCAGGTTGTTGTTGCCAGTCCGGGATCCGCGTCGCACTGCTCAAAATGCTTCTCGTGGGTCAACGCCGCCTGCCCGCAAAGATTAAAACGCGGAGGACTTACTGAAACCGCAACCGCTGCATTGATTTCATGGGATTTCAAGATGGTAGACAAGGCCAAGGATGCCAGCACCAAAGTGGAAGTCTCTGCCAATAAAGGGGCTGTGGTAATCAATACGATCGCCTTTGCCTGGAATAATAAATTCGCATACTACAAGGGTGAAGTCAGTGTGGACTCAGGGGTGCCTTACGCCCTTAACAATTGGTACCGCATCCAGATCACAGCCAATGCGAACGCCACCCATGACATAAACATTATCGATCTGGCAACTTCCAGTAGCGTGTTAAGCGTAAAGGATATCCCGAACAAAACGCCAAAAATTCCAATCACATCTATCTACGGCTGGATGTTTGATGCCGACACCACGGCCTCGAGAACCAGCACGATGCATCTGGATAACTTTTCGATCGTCCCCATTATCCCGAACTAATCGATCCAACATATCCGGTTCGGAAAAAAGAGCCTCGGAACTTTCCGAGGCTCTTTTGTGTTCAGCGCAAACAAGAATCAGCCCAGCTCTTCGGCGATAATGGCGGCCACGCGACCAGCCGGGCTGCCGATTCCCAGTAGTTTTTCCAAGGTTTGGAAGTTTTCGATCATCGCCGCGCGCATCGGCGTGTCATTCATCAGAGGATCAATCGTCGCGGCCAGTTTCAGCGGTTGCATATTCTGCTGAAGGCGTTCGGGCATGATTTCCCTTCCGGAAACAATGTTGGCGATGCCGAGCCACGGAATGCGAATCAGCGCGCGCACCATCAGGTAGTTCGCGAAACTTCCCCGGTAAACCAGCACCGTCGGACAGCGTAACAGCGCGGCTTCCAGCGTCGCCGTTCCCGACGCGACAAATGCGGCATCCGCCTGCTTCAAAACCTCACGGGCTCGGCCTGTCACAATCGATATGCGGCGCGGGGCTTTAGTGCTCTTCTGTAAAATTGATTCAACCAGCGCAAGGCGGCGTTCCGGAACTGGAATGAGAAAGGAAACATCAGGCCGAGAATCCTCAATCAATTTCGCGGTTTCCAGCAACCGGGGAAGAATATAAATGATTTCCTGTTTGCGGCTTCCCGGCAGTAAAGCGATTTTCTTTTCGCCGTTCCACGGCAACGGTTCCGGCTCTTTCGTGCGGAACTCACGCAACTCGTCCACCATTGGATGTCCGACAAAATCGACCTTCAGATCAACGCCTTTAAACACATCGACTTCGAACGGAAAAATAACCATCAGACGGTCAATGATCTCCGCCATTTTCGGAATCCGTCCGCGGTTCCACGCCCAGACCTGCGGGCAGACATAATAGAGCACTTTGATGCCGCGTTTTTTCAGTTCGCGAGCCAGGCGCAGATTAAATCCGGGGTAATCCACCAGCAATGCGGCATCGGGTTTACGTTTTTCAGCTTCAGATAAAATTTCACCGAACGTGCGTTTGAAAAATGGATAACGTTTGAGTACTTCGACAAAGCCGAGAACATCCATTTCGCGGGTGTCGTGCAGTAGCTCGACTCCTTCAGCGCGGAGCCGGTCGCCGCCGATTCCCCAAACGGTCACATCGGAACGTTTTTCCTTCAGCGCGCGGATCACATCCGCCGCATGCATATCTCCGGAATCTTCGCCCGCTATGACTAAAAGTGATTTCATCTGTTACCTCTGCGCTTTCAGAACGGTGACCGCAAGACCCATGGCATCGGCCTGCGCGATAAGCTCGTCTTTATGAAGTAGGATGGCGCCGCCCTCTTCAACCGCCAGACAGGTGGCTTTGGCTTTTTTGAGCGAATTGAGCGTTTGTTTTCCAATGACTGGAATATCAAAACGCATATCGTGTCCAAACTTTGGAACTTTGACGACTACCGCACCGCGCCCGCCAAGTTTTCCGCCGCGTCGAATGGCTTTATTGGTGCCCTCGAAGGCTTCGACCGCCAGAACCATTCCTTCTTTCACGACGACGGTCTGACCGATGTCCAGATGGCTGGTGTCTTTGATGATTCGCAGGCCAATTGAAATATCGTTCAGTTCGCGGGCATCAGGAGCGCGGGCGGTGAGCTGTCCGGCGGCTGGCATGTAATCCTGCATAAATGAGCTGGCTGGCAGCAGTCTGATTCCGGTCTTTTCAATTTCAGCGATGATCGCGCCGAAAATGCTGTGCGCGTTCTTAACCGGCAGGCTTTTAAGCAGCGAAAGCAGCGCTTTATCCATCCGGATATTGAAAAGGTTTTTCGGGTTGATTTGTCCGGCCATGACCGCGTGCCGGGCTCCGCTGTTTTTGAGCGCGTCGAGCAACGCGCCAAGGCTTCCGGCATGCGACCAGATCACTTCGTCGGCCACTTGAGCAATCTCGCGCCGGGTTTCACCTTTGAAGGCGATGGCGACAATCCGTTTCACGCCGCGTGTCCGGGCGGCCCGAGCGAGCAGCAACGGATAGTCATCACGTCCGGCGATTAAGGCGAGGGTTTCGGGCGTTTCATTCATGGGCTGAAAAATGGCAGAAGTTTCCAAGCCTTGGAAGCGGCAAATACCGTCCGCATTAAAGTTTAAACTCCGGCTTGTTGCAGGATGACGTCGCTCTATAATCCGCCGTCTATGTATGTTTCATCAGAAACGAAACGGATTCTGCGCAACATCACCATCGGACAATGCGCCGGACTGCTCGGCCCGCTGCTGTTCAGCAACGGCTTTATGCTGGCGTACGTGTTGCGCCTCGGCATTCCTTCGTACCGGATTCTGTTCCTTTTCGCGCTCATGCCGCTGATCAGCACGGCGCTGACGATTCCCTTCTCCTGGCTCTCGGACTGCTCCGGAAAAAAACGGGTTGGCGGAACGGGCATGATCGTGTCAATCGCCGGATTTTTTCTACTGCCTCTGGCGGCCTTCATGCCGAACAGCTCAGTGGCTTGGCTGACAGCGGGCATTCTGATTTTTTCCATTGGTAATACAGCGAACGGCGCCAGCTGGTTCGCCTTGCTGAGTTCTATTGTTCCGGAAGAAGTCCGCGGACGCTGGTTCGGACAGATGCGAAGCACGTGGCAAAGTGTATCGATTGTCTTTTCACTGGCTCTCACGCTGCTACTTCATCACCGTCCGGAACTGTACATTTTCCAGATTCTTCTGGTGGCGACTGGCGCGCTAATGATCGTCCGGCTGGTCTTCTACCGGCAGATTCCGGAGCTTGATCCGGTCAACCCGCCCAGCGGCGGATTTTTCCGAACCCTATCCTCAATCCTGAAAATTCCGGGCTATCTGCGCTTCTGCCTGTACTGCTTTCTGATGACGTTCACCGCAGGAAGCTTGGGGCTGCTCGGACTGCTCGAAAAAGAAACGCTGGGCTTCAGCGACAGTCAGTTGATCATGATGGGCAACCTGCTCTCGGTTGGGACCATTGCCGGGCTCTGGTTCGGCGGGAAAATGGTGGATCGTGTCGGAGCCAAGCCGGTTTTTTTATTCACGCATCTCGTCTTCGCACTGACACTGGCCTGCCTGTTTCTGCGCGGCCTTGTTCCCTTGCCGATGCCTGTGTACATCGGACTGTTCTCGTTTTTCTTCGGCACGACGCAAGGCACAATGAGTATCGCGGCAACCTCTGAACTGCTGGCGCTTATTCCACCGGAAAACAAATCGCTTTCAACAGGCTTTAATATCGTGCTGGGTTCGGCAGGGCTTTCGCTGGCTGGCCTTTTAAACAGCCATCTACTGAAAATCAAAGCGTTTCCTGAACAGTGGACTCTGTTTAATCACCCAATGAGCGCCTATGACGTGCTCCTAGCCGGCTTCGCGTTTCTATCCATTCTGATGGCGGCAACGCTGCTTGGGCTGGTTCCAAAAATCAGGGGTCTGCGCAGCCAATCGCTTCCGCAGACCCGATGATATAATGCCCAAAATCAGAACAACAGCGGGTTCAGTCCGCCGCCGGACTGCGGTGACATGCCTGGCGAGCGCCGCCCGAAAGATGCCTCAGGCGGAACAAGTGCCTGGAAGCGCGGGTCATTCGACAGAGGGCGGAAGCGAACATCTTTACGAATTACCGCGCGGATCGGGTCGCCGCCCTTCTCCACAGCAGTCCTGATGGCTTGCAAAGCGGCATCCGGACGACCCAGAGCAATACGGTTCGCAGCCAGTTCAATTTGCGCCACCAGATCATCCGGCTGAGCCGCCAGATATTTCAAAATCACAGGTTCTACGAGATCGATCTGTTTAATCTGGGTCAGCAACTGGGCCAGTTGCGCATAGACATTCGGCGGAGCCGAATCGCGCATAATATAGTCAACCATCTGCTTGAGAGATGCTCGTTCCTGAAGCGCGTTATAAATCTGAATCAGCTCGAACGCTACGCCGATCTCCGGCGTTTTCCCTCCAAGCAAGGTGGCTTCCAGATCGGCCTTGCGCTGGTTAATCGCCTGCAGCTGATCAATCTGCTTGAGAAAACCTGCAATACTGTCGTTGTGTTGATCCTGCGCGGCAAAATCCGAAATCACTTTGCGCGCCTCGTTCAATCGACGTTCGCGCACATAAAGCTCCGCCAGCCGGAAAACGGCTTCCGGACTAAGCGGGTAAAGCTGAACGGCCTGTTTGAAAGCGTATTCGGCTTCCGCCAGGTTGCCTCGTGCCGCATAGAGCCCGGCGATGGCGCTGCGGAGTTTGGAAAATGTTTTGCGGGCAACCACGTCACGGGTGAATTTTGAATCGCTGACCAGCCGGTTCACGTACCAGCTCCAGAACTCGTGGTCGTTCTTGACCATTTCTGCAGTGATCTCCGTCGGCTCATTATTGATCTTCATGATCAAGCCGTGCGGTGTCAGATAAGGATACATCCAGGGAATGACATAGCTTTCTTCAACGTAGAAATCGCGCTTGCGGAGTTTCCCGGACGGGTTGACCGGATCAAACGGAACAACGGCGGCTCCGGACTGGCGGGTTGACTCGTCGGTTTTATATTCAGTGACGTACTGGTTGTGATCAAAAATCTGCTTACATAGAAGCCCGTTAATCTGCATAACTCCGCCAACGCCTTGCACCTGAACGCGTCCGCCCTCCATCTTCACATCCGCTCCGGCATCAATCCGTCCGCTTTGAATTCCCTGAACGTAATCCTGAAACGCGGTGTTGCTGTCGGATTCTGATGG
>JADYZA010000118.1 GCA_020853375.1 Verrucomicrobiota bacterium
CGCTGGTTGGCGAATTTCTGCCAGAAGTCGCCGGGCATTTTATCGAGTAATGAGGCTTTCCCGTGGACGACCTCGTCGTGCGAGAACGGCAGGATGAAGTTTTCGGTGAAGGCGTAGATCATGGAAAACGTCAGGTCGCCCTGATGGTATTTCCGGTGAACCGGATCTTTGCTGAAATATTTCAGCGTATCGTTCATCCAGCCCATATTCCATTTGAAATCGAAGCCTAGGCCGCCGAAATCAACCGGATGCGACACCTGAGGGAACGCGGTGGACTCTTCGGCAAAGGTCAAAAATCCTGGAAACTCGCCGTGCATGATGCTGTTGAAGTGTTTGATAAACTCGATCGCCTCCAGATTTTCACGCCCTCCGTGGCGGTTAGGAATCCACTGCCCCGCTTTGCGGGAATAATCGAGATAAAGCATGCTGGCGACGGCATCCACGCGCAGTCCGTCGATATGATATTCGCGTGCCCAGAATGCGGCGTTGGAAAGAAGAAAGCCGCTCACTTCGCTGCGGCCATAATTAAAAATCAGCGTGCCCCAATCCATGTGCTCGCCTTGGCGCGGATCGGAATGTTCAAAAAGGTGCGTGCCGTCGAAGTAGCCGAGACCGTGCGCGTCCTTCGGAAAATGTGCGGGCACCCAGTCGAGAATCACGCCGAGCCCTTCCTGATGACAGCGGTCGACGAAAAACCGGAAATCGTCAGGCGTTCCGAAACGCGAAGTCGGCGCATAATAGCCGCTGGTCTGATAGCCCCATGAACCGTCAAGCGGATGTTCTGCTATCGGCATCAGCTCAATGTGCGTGTAGCCCATTTCTTTGACGTAGGGAATCAGTTGTTCGGCCAATTCCCGGTAGGTCAACCAGCGCCAGCCGTCCTGCCGTTTCCATGAGCCCAGATGCACTTCATAAACGCTGATCGGCTTTTCGTGCCACCGGGCCTGTTCGCGCTGATGAATCCACGCCGAATCATTCCACTGGTAATGCGCGAGATCATAAACCACCGACGCAGTGCGCGGACGCATCTCGGCGTAAAATGCGTACGGATCGGCCTTCTGCGCCCAGAACCCGTCCAGACCTTGGATTTCAAATTTATACTGGTCGCCCTCTTTGACGCCGGAAATGAACAGCTCCCAGACACCGGAACCGCCGATGGCCTTCATCGGATGCGTCCATGCTTCCCAGTTATTGAACGAACCGATCACGCTGACGTGTTGAGCGTTCGGAGCCCAGACTGCGAAATAAGCGCCCTGCTTGCCGTCCTCTTCCAGCAGGTGCGCGCCGAGCTTTTCGTAGGCGCGGTAATGCGTACCCTTGCCGTGCAGAAACAGGTCAAAGTCCGTCAGCTTCGGTCGTGTTTGCATAATCAGTAGGCCCGCGCGTCACTGTTTTCCATGAAGTTGACAAACGAGCGGTTGGCGACGCGATTGCCGCCGGGCGTGGGATAGTCGCCGGTGAAATACCAGTCGCCCTTATGGTTCGGACAGGCGGCGTGCAGACCTTCGATGCTTTGATAAATCACCTGGAACTCCGCCTTGAGATCGGCGGGCCGCAGAATGGCGGCGATTTTTTTCTCCACTTCATTCGGTTTGAAGAGTTTGTAGAGAGCCTGAACTTCGTTCTTCACCTGATCGCGCGGCAGATCGAGGCTCGCTTTACAGGCATCATAAATCTTCTTCAGGATCGCCTCGCGGCCCGTTTCCTTCACCAGCGCGATCGCGGCCTGGAAAGCGACGAAGTCCTTGAGCTTGGACATGTCGATTCCGTAGCAGTCCGGATAGCGGATTTCCGGAGCCGATGAAACGATAACGATTTTTTTCGGATGCAACCGGTCGAGAATCTGCAGGATGCTTTCGCGCAGCGTCGTGCCGCGCACGATGGAGTCGTCGAGAATCACCAGTGTGTCGGTTTTCTTCACCACGCCGTACGTGGTGTCATAAACCAGCGAAACCAATTCGCGCCGGTCGGAATCGGCGGTGATGAAGGTGCGCAACTTGGCATCCTTCGTCATAATTTTTTCCATGCGCGGCTGATAATTCACCAGCTCGGCGATCCGGTCGGCTGTCAGATTCCGCTCGTGCAGAATGTGATATTTCGCCCGCTCGGCCACATAGGCTTTGGCTCCTTCCATCAGTCCGTAAAACGCGGCATCGGCCGTGTTCGGAATGTAGGAGAACACGGTATTGTCGAGGTCGTAATCCACCGCCTTAAGCACCGGTTCGGTCAGCTGGCGGCCCAGCTGCTTGCGCTCGCCGTAAATATCGCGGTCGGTTCCGCGCGAAAAATAAATCCGCTCGAAAGAACACGGACGGATTTCCTGCGGATCGGAAATCGGCTCGTGCAGAACTTCCCCGTTTTTACGGACAATCAGCGCATGACCCGGTTTGATTTCCTGAACCGCGTCAATCGGCACATCGAACGCCGTCTGAATCGCCGGACGCTCGGAAGCCACCACGACGAACTCATCATCCTGATAGAAAAAGCCGGGGCGGATTCCGCAGGCGTCGCGCATAACGAACAGATCGCCGTTGCCGATAATACCCGCCATCGTGTAGCCGCCGTCAAAATTCTTCACGGCGCGCTTCAGCACCGTCACCAGATCGAGATGATCGGCGATTTTTCCGGAGATTTCCGCACGGCCCACACCTTCTTTACGGAACTCGCGGAATAGCCGGTCGTTCTCTTCGTCGAGAAAGTGGCCGATCTTTTCCAGCACCATCACCGTATCGGTTTCGTCGATCGGATGCTGTCCCAGCTCAACCAGAGCCTCGAACAGCTCGTCGTTGTTGGTCAGATTAAAATTACCGGCCAGCACCAGATTGCGGCTCCGCCAGTTGCTTGGACGCAGAAATGGATGACAGAAATCGATGCCGCCGCGCCCGCGGGTGCCGTAGCGCAGGTGGCCCAGCAACAGCTCTCCGGCAAACTTGGCATTGTGCTTCAGCCAGACCGGATCGTCCGAAGGCGTTTCGGCCAGACCGGAAAGCATTTCCTGATGAACCTTCGCAATCGGGTCTTTGTCGGCCGAGCGCGAACGGAAAATAAACGGCTTCCCCGGTTCCGCATTCAGTTTCACCACCGCCGCGCCGGCACCATCTTGCCCGCGGTTATGCTGCTTTTCCATCAGCAGATAGAGACGATTGATCGCAAAAGCGGACGAACCGTACTTTTGGACGTAATATTCGAACGGCTTCAAGAGCCGGATCGCGGCGATGCCGCATTCATGGCCAATCCAGTCACTCATATCCCATACACTCCTTGGTTCCGGATAAGATTGAGCGCGTATCCTTGCATCCGGCCCCGCCCCGGTCAAACGGAAACTGCCCGCCGCTTTTTCCAGACATTGGAAAAACAGAAAAAATCCGTGAAATCAGGGCTGGTCATGGTAGATTCCGAGGCTCCGAAAGAAAGATGACAGATGAAGGATGAACTATGAAATCGGAACTCATACGGCGTTAGCCTTTTCTTATGGGCCGTCGCAGACCCGCTTTCATAGTTCATAGTTCGTATTTCATATTTTGAACGAACAATCTAATTAACTGAGAGCTGACCCATGACCTCTAACGAAATCCGCCAGTCGTTCCTCGATTTCTTCCAATCGAAACAGCACACCCTCGTAAAGTCCGGAAGCCTCCTTCCCGACTCCCCGAACCTGCTCTTCACCAACGCGGGAATGAACCAGTTCGTCCCGATCTTCCTCGGCCAGGCCAACTGCCCGTATAATCCGGGCCGCGCCGCCGACACCCAGAAGTGCATCCGCGCCGGAGGCAAGCATAACGACCTCGACGACGTCGGCCTCGACACCTACCACCACACCTTCTTCGAAATGCTCGGCAACTGGTCGTTCGGCGACTACTTCAAAACCGAATCCATCGACTGGGCGTGGGAACTCATCACCAAAGTCTGGGGCTTCCCGAAAGAACGCCTCTACGCCACCTACTTCGGCGGCGACGACAAAATGCCCGCCGACACCGAAGCACAGAACCTATGGCTCAAATACCTGCCCGCCGACCACGTTGTCCCCGGCAACCG
>JADYZA010000119.1 GCA_020853375.1 Verrucomicrobiota bacterium
GTCACCCCGAGCGGCCCTATACGTTGGACTACATCAAGAACATGACCACGGACTTTGTTGAAATCCATGGCGACCGTATTCATGCAGACGATCGCGCCATCATCGGCGGATTTGCCAAGATCGACGGCCAGAAGGTGATGATTATCGGCTCGCAGAAAGGGCGCGACACCAAGAGTAATTTGGAGTGCAACTTTGGTTGCGCTTATCCCGAAGGATACCGGAAAGCTTTGCGTCTAATGAAGCTTGCCGACAAATTCAATGTGCCGGTTGTCACCCTGATTGACACGCCCGGAGCCTTTCCGGGGCTTGAATCTGAAGAGCGCCATATTGCCGAAGCGATCGCCGTGAATCTGCGCGAGATGTTCAATCTGCGCGTTCCGGTCATTGTGGCCATTATCGGTGAGGGCGGTTCAGGCGGCGCGCTGGGCATCGGCATCGGTGATCGTATTCTTATTTTCGAACATGCCTATTATTCTGTGATTTCGCCTGAAGGTTGCGCAGCGATTCTTTTCAAAGACCGCGCCTATGCAGACAAATCGGCTGAAGCGCTCAAGATCACCGCGCAGCACTTGATTGAGAACAAACTGGCTGACGAAATTGTGCCGGAGCCGAAGGGCGGGGCGCATACGGATGCCAAGGCCGCCGCCGAAAATCTTAAAACGGCGCTTCTTCGTAATCTGGCTGAGCTGAAAAAGCAGTCGTCCGAACAGCTCATGAATGGACGCTATGACAAGTTTCGTGCCATGGGCGTTTTCTCCGGATAAAAAGACGCCTTTGCAGCGTCAGAGCCTGTGAGATTTATGAGTAAGGCGGGGCGAAAAGCGTTTTTTTTGGATCGTGACGGAGTGATAAACGTCGACCGCGGCTATGTCTCGAAGGTCGATGACTTTATTTTTATGGACGGAGTCTTTCCGGTATTGCGGGCGTTGTCGGCCAAAGGGTATGCGTTAATCATCGTGACGAACCAGTCGGGAATTGGCCGGGGTTATTATACGGCGGAGGATTTTCAGGTTCTGACGGATTGGATGCTGAGGAAGCTGGAGGCTGAGGGAATTGAGATCGCCGGAATTTACAGCTGTCCGCATAGTCCTGAAGTAAACTGCCACTGTCGGAAACCAGCACCGGGTATGCTTTTGCAGGCGATTCGTGAACATGGAATAGACCCTGCGGTTTCATGGATGGTTGGTGACAAGCCGAGCGACATGGCGGCGGCGGAAGCCGCCGGAATTCGCAACCGCGTATTGCTTGGCAGGGAGCTTTCTGGGCATTGTACGCACATGATTTCGACCCTTAGAGAACTGGCGGGACTTTTAGAATGAGAAACTTTAAAGACAAGATTCTGACAAAAGACGCGATGATCGCCGAGCGGGCCAGGCTGAGGGCCGATGGGCGGAAGGTGGTTTTCACTAACGGGTGCTTCGATATTCTGCATTGCGGACACGTCACTTATCTGAACTTCGCCCGCGAGCAGGGCGATGCGTTGGTTCTGGGGCTGAACTCCGACGCGTCGGTGAAGCGCAATAAAGGGGATGGTCGTCCGGTTAATGGCGAGCAGGACCGCGCCGAGGTGCTCGCTTCTCTCGAGTGCGTTGATTATGTGGTGCTTTTTGACGAGGATGAGCCCGCAATGCTGATTGGTGCGCTTCTGCCCGATGTGCTCGTGAAAGGTGATGATTGGGCGCATTATGTCAGCGGACGAGAAGCGGTCGAGGCGGCTGGCGGAAAAGTGGTGCTCGCCAAAATGGTGGCCGGACGTTCAACCACTGGAACCATTGAAAAAATTCTGAAAGTCTACGGAGAGCGCAATGAGCATTAAGTACATTGTGACCGGCGGGGCCGGATTCATCGGTAGTAATCTGGTACGCGAGCTCAACGCCCGAGGTGAAGACGAGATTCTGATCGTTGACGAACTGGGCGAGGACGAGAAGTGGAAGAATCTCGTCGGGCTGGCCTATGAGGATTACATCGACAAGGAAGACCTGTTTGATTACCTCGAGGGTGTGGCTCTCAAAAAAGTGAAAGCGGTTTACCACCTCGGGGCCTGTAGCGCCACGACCGAGACGGATGCCGATTATTTGGCCTACAACAATTACCACTACACCCGTGCGCTTTGTGAAAGCTGTTTGGATGCGGGCGTCCGTTTCGTTTACGCCTCAAGTGCCGCCACGTATGGCGACGGGAATCTGGGGTACTCCGATGCCGATGCCGAAACGCCGAAGTTTCGGCCGCTGAACATGTACGGCTATTCCAAGCACATGTTTGATCTTTGGGCTCTCCGCAACGGCGCGCTCAAAGAGATTGCCGGGCTGAAATACTTCAACGTGTACGGCCCCGGCGAGGCTCACAAGGGCGATATGCGTTCTGTGGTGCACAAATCGTTTGAACAGATTCTCGCGTCAGGAAAAGTTCAACTCTTTAAATCAAATCGCCCCGATTACAAGGATGGTGAACAGGTTCGTGACTTCATCTATGTCAAAGACGCCGTCGATATGACGCTGTGGCTGGGTGAGCGTCCGTCTGTCGGCGGGCTCTTCAATTGCGGCACCGGAACTCCGCGCACATGGGTCGATCTGGTGAGTGCTGTATTTAACGCGATGGGGATTCCGGTGAATATCGAATTTGTCGACATGCCGCCGCACCTTGAGGGGAAATATCAGTATCACACTTGCGCGGTGATGGATAAAATCCGCACGAAAGATTATCCGGCCCGGTTCCAGACCTTGGAAAGCGGGATTAATGATTATGTCCGCAACCATCTGATGTCATGACCTTGATTCAACAGATTCTTGATCGCGCCCGTAACAGCCGGATTCTTGTCGCCGGGGATATCATGATCGATGTCTATGATTTCTGTTACACCGCCCATAGCCGTCCATCGCCTGAGCTTCCGGATAAGAAAGTTTATACTGCGCATCGCTCTGCGAAAATGTTGGGCGGTGCGGGCAACGTGGCGGCTAATCTGTCGTCGCTGGGTGTTGAAACCTCGTTGCTTGCAATTTGTGGTGACGACGGTAATGCGCTCGAAGCTCGCCGCTTGTGTGAATCCGCCGGAATTCGTTCTACGTTACTGACGGACGCCTCTCGCCCGACCACCATTAAAACCCGACTTTATATTGACGATCATTATCTGCTGCGCCGGGACGATGAACTTGCGCATAAAGTATCTGGCGAGCTGTCCGATGCAATCATCCGCTCCTTCGTGTCGGCACTTGATCACGTCGATGCCGTGATTTTAAGTGACTACAATAAGGGGTTTTTTGTCAAGGAAGTCGCTCAGGCGATCATCGCACTCTGCCGGAACCGCTCGATTCCGGTGGTGGTTGATCTTAAGCCAGCCAATGCGACGATTTTTTCTGGTGCCACAGTGGTTGCTCCAAATCTCAAAGAAGCCCGCGAAATATGCCCTGGATTCGATTCGCACCAAGCAGAGAGTTCTTTGAAAATCATTCACAACATTCTCGGTGCAGAGAAGGTTGTGGTGACACTCAGCTCGGAAGGAATGCTGATCTATGAAGAAGGGAAACCCTCTCATGTCCTCGGACGAAAGGTTACGGCAATCGATTCCTGCGGGTGCGGCGATACGGTGAGAGCCTGTTTGACCCTTGGTCTTGTTGCGGGCCTGTCACTGGCTGAAGCGGCGGATTTTGCCAACTATGCCGCTTCTCTGGCTGTGCAAAAACTTGGCACAGCCACTTTGACCCCGGATGAACTTCGGAAAGAGAGCGTATCATGAAAAATATCCTTGAGAAACGGTTTGCAGAAATAGATCAAGTTTTGAAAGACACGCTTCGGCAAAGCGCGGATTCAGTTGCGCGGGCGGCAGAACTGATTGTGCAGGCGTATCGTGCCGAGCATGGCGTGTTTCTATTCGGTAATGGCGGGTCGGCTGCCGATGCGCAACATATGGCTGGGGAGCTTACTGGGCGATTTCTCAGAGATCGTCGTCCGCTTAAGGCTCAGGCGCTGGTTTGCGATGCCGCAACGATCACCAGTATCGCCAACGATTACGGTTACGAACATATTTTTTCAAAACAGTTGTTGGCCAATGCAGAAGCAGGTGACATCGCCTTCGGGTTTTCAACCTCTGGGAATTCGAAAAATGTGATCGAGGCTTTTAAGGCGGCGAAGTCTTCGGATATTCGCACGGTCGCGATGACTGGCAATGGTGGCGGTGCACTGAGAGAGTTGTCAGATGTATGGATTGAAATTCCGTCATCTTTCACGCCGCATATTCAGGAGGTCGGCATGGTGGTTTACCACTGTCTGTGCGAGCAGATAGAGGGTGTTCTTTTTAGGTAATACTCATTTGCCGATATCTTTTTAGTACTGAGCTGAGTATGAGTTTTAAGTCGATAACAAGGAGAAGGTAAAGTTGAAAAGAGCGGTTGTTGTTGTCAAGAGGTCGATTCGGACGGTTTTATTCACTTTAGCGGTTCGAATTTTTGTTTACGCACTGTTGCTGGGAGGTCTCGCATACGGGATGCTTTGGGGTGCGGTTGTTTATGACGAAGCCTTTTATGATGAGCTGGGGCCGGTTGAAAGTCTCGAGACAGTTTTCGCGTTGTCCGCTGCTTTAGTTTTCTTGCTGGCAGGCCGTAAAAATTCCTCTAAAACCCCTTGTGCGGTGATGATTTCCGGGCTTCTTTTTTGTGCATTTGTCCGTGAATCGGACTACATCTTGGACACATTTGTTTTGCGGCATTCCTGGAAAATCGGAATTGTGCTGATTCTTCTCTGGATGGCGACGTATGCCGCGAGACATTTTCGGGATATCTATATGTCAGTTTTAAAGTTTACGCATCTTCCAAGCTTTGGAATTTTTATGAGCGGTCTGTTGGTGCTGGTAGTGTTTTCCCGTCTATTCGGATACGGCCCTTTCTGGAAAGCCATTATGGACGATCCCAGCTATCGAACCGTTAAAACGATTGTCGAAGAAGGGGTTGAGCAAATGGGCTATTTTCTGGTCTTTATCTCAGCCTGTGAATACTGGCACGAGGCCCGGATGCGTTCGCGGTTTGCTCCGAAAGCGACGGAGTGAAAGGCTTGGAGAGACGGCCCCTTCCGTGGTATTCGTAATCGTATGAAAAAGTCCAGTTCTTCTATTCCGTACAAACGTCTGTTTGCCTTTGTTCGTCCATACACTTTACGGCTGGTGGTCGGGATTTTCTGCGGCGTCCTCTACGGTGGAGCCACTTTCGGCATGCTGGTGGCTTTGCGGTGGGCTCTCGGAGGGATTTCCGGCGAGGATCTCAACCTTTCCGGATTAGCATCACTTGGTAGTACGGAGGGTACTGCTGGTGGAATGGGGTTTCATCGGCTGATCCTGACTGTTGCCATTCTTCCTCTTGTTACGGTTGTTCAAGGCGTATTATTCTTTGCTGGAAAATATCTGGTTGAGTGGGTAGGAAATCGGGTAGTGATGGATTTGCGGCTGAAACTTTTTGAGCACATTCATGCTTTGCCCATGCAATTTTTCACGAGTAACCGGGTCGGCGAGCTGATTTCTAGGATTACCAGCGATACGACCCTGCTCACCCATCTGGTATCGAATGTCATAAGCGACATCATTCGCGAGCCGTTTACACTGATCGGTTGCATCGTCGCCATGGTTTATCTCGACTGGAAGCTGGCTGTACTGGCGCTGGTGGTTTTCCCAGTGTGCATTCTACCTGTGGCTATTCTGGGCCGTCGGGTTCGCAAAGCCTCTCGGAGCGGTCAGGAGGGCATGGGTGACATGCTTTCCGTAGTTCAGGAATCAATCGGCGGGGCGATGGTGGTGAAGGCTTTCCAGATGGAAAAAGAGGAGGTTTCCCGCTTCAGCGAATTTAACCGCCGGGTATTCAAAATGCAGATGAAGCAGACCCGCTCCAATGCGCTCACCGATCCTGTGGTTGTATTTCTTTCTTCTGTCGGGCTTTCCGGTGTTGTGATCTACGCTTATCTGAACGACCTCTCGCTGGCGCTGCTCATCTCGTTTGCCGGAGCCATGGTTCAAATGTACAAACCAGCCAAAAAGCTCAGTCAGCTTCACATA
>JADYZA010000120.1 GCA_020853375.1 Verrucomicrobiota bacterium
AAGGAGTTATCGTCGAAGACCGCTTTGACTGGCGCGACGACAAGCGGCCCGGAACGCCGCTTGAAAAAACCATTATTTACGAAGCCCATCTGCGTGGATTCACCCGTGGCAACAGTGACGGAACCTATCTCGACTTCATTGAAAAAATTCCTTATCTGCAATCGCTGGGAATCACCGCGGTGGAATTTCTTCCTCTGTTTGAATTCAACGAGATGGAGTTCTTCCTCGAGGGGGCGGCGCGCAAACACCTGCTCAACTTCTGGGGCTACAGCACACTAGCGTTTTTCGCGCCGATGAGCCGCTACGCCGCCTCGCGCGACCCCGGCGCGGCGATCGGAGAATTCAAAACACTCGTGAAGGCGCTGCACGCTGCGGGAATTGAAGTGATTCTTGACGTTGTTTTTAACCATACCGCCGAAGGGCCGTTCAACGGGCCGGTTTATAACTTCCGCGGTCTTGACGAAGCCGCCTATTACATGATCAACCACGACGGCACCTATCCAAACTGGAGCGGATGCGGCAACACGTTCAACTGCAACCATCCGGTCGCCAAACAACTGATCGTTGACTGCCTGAAATACTGGGCGAAGGAAATGCGCGTGGACGGGTTCCGCTTCGACCTCGCCACGGTGATGTGCCGAGGAGAAAACGGCGAACTGCTCGATAAGCCGCCAGTTATTCAGGCGATCGAAACAGAGCCCGCGCTCAAGCACGTCAAACTGATCGCCGAAGCGTGGGATGCGCTCGGCGGATATCATGTCGGAAGCTTTCCCGGCGAACGATTCTCCGACTGGAATGGGCGGTTCCGAGACGACATCCGCCGTTTCTGGAACGGAAGCGAAACCGTCGGGACGCTCGCGACAAGACTGGCCGGAAGTTCCGATCTCTACCAGCGGAACGGAAGCTCTCCGCTCAAAAGCATTAATTTCATCACGGCGCACGACGGGTTCACCCTCGCCGACCTTGTCGCTTACGAGCAAAAACATAATGAGGCGAACGGCGAAAAAAACTACGACGGCGAAAACCACAACCACAGCATCCATTTCGGTTTCGAGGGGCCGAGCGAGAATCCCGCCGTTTGCGCCCGCCGCCTGAAACAACAGAAAAACCTGCTCGCCACGCTGTTCCTGTCGCGCGGTGTTCCCATGCTAACTGCGGGCGATGAATCTGGGCGCACCCAGCTCGGCAACAATAACGCCTACTGTCAGGACAATGAAATCTCATGGATTGACTGGACCCTGCTTGAGAAAAACAGCGCTCTCTACGAATTCGTCCAGGCATTGATCGCCTTGCGTAAAAATCATCCCGTTCTGGGGGCGGGAACTTTTTATACCGGCAAAGGAGATGTCGAGTGGCTCGGCGCCGAAGGGCTTGAAATCAACTGGCAGAAAGACCGCGCTCTTGGCATGTATATCCGAGGCAAAGATAAACTGCTGATCCTGTTCAACAATGAAGCCGTCGATCTTTCCTTCGAGATGCCGGAAGGCGAATGGACGAGTATTCTCTCAACCGATCCGTGGACGGCGGAGCCTCTTGGGTCTAATTCCGCCGTGCTGGTTCCGGCAGCTTCCGTCTGCGTCTTCAGAGCAGTCTAAATCAGACCGGCTTCTGCTTTTTAATAAGCATCTGGATGATCATGATCAGATTGCTGGTTGTCCAATAGAGAACCAGCCCGGACGGCATGGTGTAGAAGAAAAAGAGCATCATGATCGGCATCAGAATCGCCATCATCTTCTGCTGCTGGGGATCGCCTGCCGCTGGGGTAAGCTTCTGCTGCCAAACCATCGTGGCGGCCATCAGAATCGGCAGAATATTCAGCGAGCCAACCACCGGAATCAACCCGGCGAAAAGATGTTCCGGCTCAGAAAGGTCGCGGATCCACAGGAATTTAGAGAAACGCAGCTCGACGGCACTGCGCAGTACAACGAACAGCGCGATAAAAACCGGAATCTGAATGAGCATCGGCAGGCAGCCGCCCAACGGATTGACCTTGTTCTCCTTATAGAACTTCATGACTTCCTGCTGCGCACGCTGCGGATTGTCTTTGTATTTCGCCTGAATCTCTTTCAGCTGAGGCTGGAGAGCCTGCATCCGGCGCATGCTTTCGGTTCCCTTGTGAGTGATCGGCCAGAAAATCATGCGGACGATAACCGTGAGAAGCATGATCGCCACGCCATAGTTGCGAACAACAACGTGAAGAGCCTTAAGCCCCCACAGCAAACCGGTTTTCATCGGGTACATGATCGGATTCATGAATTTCCAGAAGCCCATGCTTCTGAACTCCATCACTTCAACCTGATCCATACCTTGGGTTTTTAGAAACCCATAGTCTTTCGGACCAATGTAGGCGCTTGTTTCGCGAACAAGTGTCTCGTTGGCCGCAACCACTTTTGAGTCGAACTGTAGCGCGGCAGCGACTTCAACCGGAATATTCTTCTTTCCCTCGCCTTCCTTGCGGACAGAAAGGTCAAACGCATAGGCGGAAGTCTTCGGTGTCAGAACTTGAACGAAAAACTTATTTTTCGCGGCAACCCAATCGACAGAACGCGGAGCGATTTGCTCCGCCGTCGTGGTCACCAATCCAGTTTCGGCTGTATCGCGAAAAAGTTTGTTCAGTTCTTTTCCCCAGTGATGAACACCCTCCGCCGGAGTGAAGGAATCAACTCCCAGAGTAATTAAACCCTGCATGGTGGTCGTTCCTTTGGCTTCCGCCATCGGGCCGGTTGGCAGGCGTAGTGAAGGCCAAGTCCAAGGAGCCGTTCCGCTATTCGCAAAAGAATCTTCAACCTTCAGCAGGTATTCGCCATCCAGCTTAAAACTGCGCTCAAAGAAACGTCCGTCGCCAAGAGCGGCAACGTAACGCAAGCCATCGGCTGTTTTCTCCAAAACTCCGGCGGGAACGGGCAGTCCGGCATAGCGCAAGGCAGGCGCGGCGGAAAAATCGAGAACCGCCGGGCCGCTGTCTTTCCGGTTTTCCGCCGGATATTTTTTAAGAACAGCGGAAATCACCGCGCCGCCATAGGAAGAAACCGTCAGTTCAATATTGTCGTTCGCCAGCGTCATCGTCTGCTCAGGAACGGATGGACGCACAACTTCCGGCGCTTTGGCGGCAACAGCCCCAGCAATAACCGCTTTTTTCTCAACCGGCGCGGAAACAGCAGGTGTGTTCGTCGCGGCAGGCGCCGCCTGCGTCACAGGTTGTACAGGCTTTGGAAAAAACTTCTGCTCAAGCGCCGGATAAAAATTCATCCAGGCAAACATCAGCGCCACCAGAACACCGACAATAATAAAATCGCTCTTTTTCATAATCTCACTTCTCTGTTTTGCGCTCCGGAACGGGGTCACACCCGCCGGGATTCCACGGATGACATCGGCAGATTCGCCGGAAACTCAGCCAAAGGCCGTAAACTATGCCATGCTTCTGAATCGCTTCAATCGCATAATCCGAACAGGTTGGATAAAAACGGCAACAGGCGGGCTTCACCTTCGAAAAGGTTTTCTGATAAATCCGGATCAACCCTATCAGTAGCCGCTTCATTTATCCAGTAGCCCCGCCTTTCCGGCCAACCGCAAAAACTCGGCTTCAACTTCCTCATGGGAAGCGAACAGAAGATTGCGGCGGGCGATAATGACCAGATCAACCGGGGCTGTGATCTCCGCGCGGTGCTGCCGGAAAATTTCGCGCAGACGGCGGCGGGCCAGATTGCGGTCGACGGCCCGGTTGCTGACTTTTTTACTGCTTACCACACCGAGCCGGAGAGCGGCGCCCTGTCCGGTACGAAGCCAGAGCACCATGGTCCGGCCAACAAAATTCCTTTTTTGCGCAAAAGCCTCCCCGAAAAGGGAGGCTTGAATCAGGCGCTGCTTTTTAGAAAGCGTTTTTGATTCCACCGGTAACTCCTCCGGTGAGAGCGTCTTATGCATCACAAACGGTCAGACGTTTGCGGCCTTTACGGCGACGGCGAGCAAGAATTTTGCGGCCGTCCGCTGTTTCCATGCGGGCGCGGAACCCGTGCTTGCGGGCGCGTTTAATTTTCGAAGGATGCCATGTACGTTTCATTGTTCAATTCTCCACTCAAATTCAAAAAAGAGCGCAAACCCTGCCAAGTTCACCAGCCGCTGTCAACTTCTTATCCGGTTAAAACGGCGCAGCGGTTCCAATCTTTGTATTAATAGCGGCTTCGGCGATCGAACGGCCATCGATCAGTATCGGTTGCTTGCGGGCGCGCCAGACGCGCCGTTTGGTTTTTGCGACCATGTTGTGCCCCGGAACAAAGAAAAGCAGCTCCTCCTCCAACCGGGACAGCACCCACATCAGCGGATAGACCAGCATGGCGAAGACGTTCATCTTGGTATAGTGGTAAAACTCTTCCGTTCCGGTGTTTTCACCGGGCATATTATAGGGTCCATGCGTCAT
>JADYZA010000121.1 GCA_020853375.1 Verrucomicrobiota bacterium
CAGTCGATCGAGCCCTTCGGCTATGTTAATCTGGTCATAATAGGATCCCAACTCTGTGCGATTAGGCTCGGGCGGCTGGTCGTCAGGATAAACAGTTCGGTCGTAGAGGACAGTTGTCCATGGGCCGAGCGGAGCGGAGCGGATCCAGTTTGTTGCGCCGAATAAGCCGATCGTTGGCGTTTTCATGGCGGCGGATATGTGCATGGCCGCCGAATCGGTCGAGACGGCCAAAAATGCGTCACCCAGCAACTTCTTCAGCTCCTGCAACGACGTTTTGCCAGTCCTGTTGCGGATTTCGCCCGGCAGTTTGGCCGCCAGCGCGGTGACGTAGTCCGCTTCGTCCGGGCTGCCGGTCAGCACAAAGGGCAGGTTATAACGTTTCAGCAGCAGCGCGGCGAATTCCTGCCATTTATAATCTGGCAGGCGTTTGGATTTCCACTTTTCGCTTGAGCCGACATTGAGGACGATATACTTGCGCGGTTTGGGTTCGAAGGCGGTGTCGGGTTCACCAAGAATGCCGGTTGGCTCTAGGATGCGCATCATGTTGTCGAGCGCTGGTACGCCGTGCGGCATGCCTTTGTTGGTGAATTTCTTTTTCACGCCGCTCAGTGAATCAATCGCCCACGAGCGGTCATTGTTCTGAAGGTCGATCAGTAAATCGAAGCGACGGCTTCGGATCTCGGCGATCAGCGCGAGGACGTCAGGGAGCCGTTTGCCCTTCAGGATCAGAAATTCATCGAATTCGTCTTTGAGCAGTTCGCGGCCCATGGCAGTGGTAATGATTAGAGGGCGGACTTTCAGAGCGCGCAGGAAAGGCAGCGTGTAAGCGATATCTCCAAGAGCGCTGAAACGGATGACCGCAGTTTTCATACTTGTCCAAGCAGTTTCTTGTAGAGGTTGAGGTATTCGTTGGTGATGACTTGTTTGCCGAATTGCCTGCGGACTTTTTCGACTCCAGCTTTGGCCAGCGAGGCGCATAATGCCGGATTGTTCAGCAACTGCTCAAAAGTATCGGCAAGCCGGACTGTATCTTGTAGCGGCGTGATCAGTCCGTCTTGTCCGTCTGTTATTAGTTCGCTTGCGCCTTGTGTTTGCGTTGCGACCAGCGGTTTTCCGCAGGCCCAGGCTTCCAGAATGGTGTTGCCTAGCGGCTCATGGCGCGAGGGGCAGGTGAGTACGTCGGCCAGGTGATAGTACGGACGCGGATCGCGCCAGCCGGGCAGAATCACCGCATCTTCAATTTCCAAGGTTTGGATTTGTTTTCGAAGGTCGGAAGCCAGCGGGCCGTCGCCGACCAGAATCAGCCGTGCTTCCGGATGTTTTTTCCGATGTTTGGAAAAAGCCTCAAGCAGATCGGGCAGTCCTTTGTTTGGATGAAAGCGGGCTGCGCAGGTGATCACAAAAGCGTTGTCCGGAATATTCAGCGACGCCCTCAACGCCGCGAGCTCTTCTGCTGGCGGCGGCAGAATCGGTTCCACAAAGTTGCCGATGTAGTGAACGGTTTCAGCGGGAACCCCTTCGCGGATGAGGTAATCGCAGATTCCTTTGGTGTTGCCAATCAGGTGGTGTGCGTGGCGATAGGATTTTAAATTGTAGTAACCACCGAGCCGGGCGATATGCACAGCACCTTTGCCTTGCGGAATATGAGTCAGGTGTGTTGCGCGACCCATGTAGGACTGGACGATCACCGGATGGTTTTTTAGAGCGACATGCCTGATAAGCCAGCGACTATAAAAATCTTGATTGTTGAGCAGGGGAAGGTGTCTTTGAGGCACCTCTGAATCCACTAGTTCGCTAACGTCGCTACCGGACGGGTTAATCGCCAGCACGCGGCTTTTTTCGCTGAGACTGTTGATCAGTCGCGCGTAAAACCGCTCGGCTCCGCCGGAGGCTTTGCTTCCGATGATGTGAATGGAATCAGGCATGGGTTTGTTCCCTATACACAGCAATTGTTCTTTCAACCATTTGCGACAGTGTGAACCGATTCAAAATATCTGTCCGGAGGTTTGTCAGAGATACGTCCGCCTGCCGTATGATTGACTCGGCAAGTTCGTCCACGTTTCCGGGCGTAAAGAGAAAGCCATTTTGTCCTTCTTTGATGATGTCGAGCGCGCCCCCATGGCGGGTGGCGATGACGGGCGTGTTCATGGCCATGGCCTCAATCAGCGTGCGGCCGAAACTTTCCGGTTTTTTGGAGCAAGAGACCAGTACATTGCTCAGGGCGTAGATTTCCGGCATCCGGCTATGGCTGCCTGCGAAGACAATTTGTTTTTCGGCACGGAGTTCTTTGGCAAGTGCCTGCAACCGTTCGTAATAAGTCTGTTTGTCGTGTCGCACGCCCCCGACGATGAGTCCTCGGATGTTTGGAATTTTTGCGGCACAGGCTGCAATTGCACGGATGAAGGTTTCATAGTCCTTCAGTTCGGTAATGCGTCCGACTGTTGTTACGACATAGTTCCCGTGGAGGCCGAACTGAGTCTTAAATGAATCGATCCAGTTCTGATTGAGTTTTTCAGGATCAAATTCGGAGGGATCAATTCCGCGATGGATGACGGTGATTTTTTTATCCGGTGTGCCGTAGTTTTTTTGAATGTACTCTTTGACTGGGTTGCTGACACAGATGACGGCATCGCCCTTGGTCATAATAGCGCTGTACCGGCTGACGCTGTTGAAGCCATGTACGGTGGTGACGAATGGAATGCGCAGGGATTTGTTCACGAACCAGGCCAGCCAAGCCGGGACGCGGCTGCGGGCATGAAGAATATCAGGGGCGAGTTTGGAGATTGCGGTTTGAAGTTTGAGGACTCTTGGAAAAAAGGTGAGTGGATTTTTGGAGCAGACATCGAATGTGATATTCCGTCCACCGTCCTTTTCGATTTGCGCTGCCTGACTGCCTCCGGCGGAGATGACGGTGCTTTGGTGCCCGCGCTTTACGAGCTCGCGGTTGAGCTCGACGGTGCCGCGCTCGACACCGCCCTGATTCAGTTCCGGAAGTAACTGCACTATATGCATTTCAAAACCTCCTGCAACTGCTCTTTCAGGTCGATTTTCCGGTTCGCATCACCGAGCGTTCCATCGAAGAGGTGGACGGCATTTAGATTTTCCAGACCTTGGATGAGCTCTTCGAATTTGTTCGGGGTTTTGATTTGCCGGTTCATCAGGATTTCGACGGAGGCTGTTCCGAAACTGGCGCATTCGCTGATCATGGATGCGGAATCGCTGGTGACGAATAGCCGGTCGCACAGATGGATGAATGCCGGAACCGGATTATAGGAGTCGCGCGAGTTGATGAGCCGGTAGTCGAAGGGCAAGGCTTCAATCACGGCTTCCACGTCGGCGGGTGTGCGGCGTGAGGTGGTTACCCAGCGTTCGCATCCTTCGGTCAGAACGAAGGCTTTTTCCAGCTGTTTTTTTAGCGCGACGGCATCGATCGTTGATACAGCGTTGGGGCCGCCGATGATAAATCCGACAGCGGGCACTTTTGCCAGATGTCTGGTTTTGAACTCCTCGGCTTTTTCGACGAAGAACGATTTGTCGGCGGCGCAGAGGTTGAGCGGAAGTTCGACAATGTTTGCTCGTTTCGGCGGATGGTCATAGGCAGGGCAGAGGATTTGTGTGAAGTCTGGGCGGTAACCCTTCGGATTCAGAATGGCAATGTTCGGAAGTCCCAGTTTTCGCGCCAGCACTTTGTTTGGATAGAACGTCGTTGAGCCGGTGGAAATAATTAATTGGCAGGTGACGGGCGGCAGGTGGCAGGTGAAAAGCTTTTGAGAGTAAATGCCAAGATGGTCCAGCAGGTACGAAAGCGCTTTGGCCGGTTTCCAAGGATAGGAAACGATGACTTTTTCAAAGTCCATTCCTAGATGGCGGCAAAGGGCGATGGACTGGTTTTCATGCCCGGGTTTTCCGTCAGTTAGAATCAGTGCTTTCATTAGCGTTTCCAGCGGTCATGCATCCAGAGCCATTGTTCCGGATGTTGGCGGATCAGGGTTTCAATCGCCGCATGGTGTCGTTGCGTCAGGTCAACGACTTGTTCGTCAACGGAGCGTCCGTCATCTTTCCAGAGAATCGGATCAAGAACCACCAGTTTATATTTTCTCGGCGCGACACGAACCATGGCCCCCGCGACAACCGGGACATCCAGTTTAACTTGAAGATAGGCCGAGGATTTCATCGCGAGAGTTTCTTTTCCAAAGAAGATGGCGGGAACGCCTTCGCGGGAATTGGTTTTGATGTCGATCAGCATGCCAACGTGGTTTCCGTTTTTCAATGTTCGGACAATCTGCGGCAGAGCCCGGCTTTTATAGATCACCTTATTGCCGAACGATTGGCGCAAAGGGGTCACAATCCGGTCGTCAATCAACCGGTTGGTTCCTTGCCGGAAAATAACGGTTCCGCTTTTTCTCATCTGGCATCCGGTATAGTGGGCCAGCAGTTCAAAATTACCCAGATGTCCGGTGATGAATAGAATTCCCTTTTCGGTGCTTTCTTCCAAGGCCTGTAATTTCGGCAGATCGCTACCATCCACCAGAGTCTTTAAACCTTCCCGGCTGATTTTTCCGCACAGAACCATGGCGGACTCCGCAATCATCTGTCCGAAATGATCGTAGGCTTGCCGCGCGATCCGTCGATGCTCCTTCGCCGACAGTTCCGGATAAGCCAGCCGCAGATTTTTCATCGTGATGTGCCGCCGTGACACGGCCAGTAGATGGAAAGCCGCCGCAAACGAACGGCAGATGCCATAAATTATCGTCGCCGGACAGCAACGCAGGAGAGCGAGAAGCCCTTTGGTTAAAAAATATTCTGTTTGTTCCCGTACAGGATTCATCCGTTTCCAACCGGAGTCAGAAGATCTTTCAGATAAAGCTGGGTGATCAGGTCGCAGTCGAGGCGGTGACCCGCTTTATAGGAGGTGACTTCGCCGACGAAACGCGCGTCGGGAATCAGCGCGATGGCCGCCAGCAGATCAAGGACTCCGCGGTGCCAGACCGGCTCCAGCGATTTTCCGTTACGAACCAGACGCGGCTGGTTGTGGTAGGCGGTTTTTTTGGCGATCAGAATGTTCTGGTCGGTATAGCCGAGGTTGCGGATGTCCGCGAAAACCTTGCCGACTGTTTTGCAGTAAAGCATTTTTCCGTACGGCGTGTTGGTGCGGGCTTCCGCTCCGGTTTGGAGATTGGTGTAGTTGACCGGAAAGCGGATGCGCTGCTGGCCGATGGCGTTCGGAAAGTTGACGGCGGCATCCACAATCAGTTTCGGAACGCCCGAACCGGTGTGCGGCGCAAGCGTGACAAACTGGCCGTGATCCCAGCCCAGCGTGACCGGCTCTTTGACGGTGACGTGTTTCACCGGACGGTTGACGGTTTTACGGCCGGCGCGTTCCAGCGCTTCGAGCAGGTCGAGGCTTCCGCGCACGAAGAGCGGCGGATCACCGGAGTCGATTTTGATCATCAGGTTGTCGATATCCAGCCCCATGCGCAGAGCAATGATATGTTCCACCATACGCACGTAGTTGTGGGGACTGCCCGCCCGCAGAACAATGTTGCTGACGATCGATCCGGTGGTCCAGACGTTGTCGATTGCCACACGGATCGGCAGAGAGTCCGGCTGGTCAGTCCGGTCAAGCCACCAGCCTTCGCGGTCGGTCGGCTCGAACGTGATCGTGGTCACGGATTTTCCGGAGAAGGTGCCAGTGCCGGAAACGCTTACCGGTTCGGCGATGGTTTTCTGATGAGTGCGCGGAGGATGGGTTGGCTGATCGGTCAGATCCAGATCAAGCGGGATCCGGTTAAACTCCTCATACGAAGCCAGAATAATTTCTTCATTACCCGCCAGCAGGCGTCCCGGTTTTGCAATCATAGGGTTATATCCGTGGTTAAAGTTTCCGCTTTCAAAATACGAAAGCCGCTATAGTCTTGCGAGTTCCAAACATTGGAAAATGAAAAAGATGAAAACAGACCGCTTTCACCCGCTTTATTCAATCCTGCTCCTTTTTCTGGCCGCGCCTTTGTTGGCCGCGCTGGCGGCCCCGTGGATTTACCAAGGGTTGCAGAGTTTTGCCGCTGAAGGGTCCGTGCTGGATGCGCCTTTTTACCGCGTCACGTCCCGCATTGTGCTGATCATGGTGGCGGTGCTGCTCTATCCGGCCTACAAGCTCAGCGGCATCCGCAGTAAAGCCGACTGCGGATTGACCGGTTCGCCGGACCGTTTCAGGCTGGTGCGTCTCGGACTCTGGCTGGGTGTCGGCAGTATGCTGGCGGTCTACGTGCTCGGTGTGGCGCTGGGGGTTTTTGTCTGGGACACCGGCGATAAGTCGTCGTCGTACCTGATCCGTAAAACTCTTCAAGCGATTGCCGGAGGTCTGGCAGTTGGAATTTTTGAAGAAATTCTCTTCCGTGGTTTCATTCATGCCGCGCTGCGCAAAAGCCTCGGCGTGGTCGCCGCCGTGATTTTAGGCAGCATGTTTTTTTCAATCGTCCACTTCATGCGTCCGGTTAATCCGGAAGTGATCAACCAATGGAATTCCGGCTTCATGCTTTTCGGAACGCTGTTTGCCCGCGCCGGAGACAGCTTTTTACAGGAAGCCTGCACACTCTTTTGCATGGGCGTGGTTCTTTCCGTGCTCTGCCAATGGACTAAATCGGTTTATATCGCCATCGGCCTGCATGCGGGCTGGGTCTGGGTGATGATGCTTTTCCGCCTGTTCGCCGAGAACCAGAAAAATCTAGTCTGGCTATACGGCACAGGAGAATGGGTTTCCAGAGGTTGGATGGGCCCGATTTTATCCCTGACCGTCCTCGCCGCGGTCTGGCTGACACGCAAATATTGGAAACGCTTCGCGGAACCTTCAAACGCCTGACGCCATGGAACACCGCAAACTATTCCGTTCGGTCGGGACCGTCAGCTTCTTCACCATGCTGAGCCGTCTGCTCGGTCTGCTGCGCGAAACCGTCACCGCCGCCGCCTTCGGAACCAGCGCGGTCATGTCCGACTTCGTCGTCGCCTTCCGGATTCCGAACATGTTCCGCGCGCTGTTCGGGGAAGGGGCGCTGTCGTCGGCTTTTGTTCCGGTATTCTCAGCAATACGCGCCAAAGAAGGCGAATCCGCCGCGTGGCGTTTTGCCCGCCGCGTGATCACGCTGGTTGGCGCAGTCCTGATTATCATTGTTCTGATCGGTATCGGCATCACCTTTCTTCCGCCGCTGGTCGAAGCCTTCCGCAAAGGAACGCAGACTTTGCCGCTCCTACGCATCATGCTTCCATACCTCTTTTTCATCTGTCTGACCGCGCTGTCGCAGGGAATCCTCAACAGTTTTGGAAAATTCGCTCTAGCGGCCTTCACGCCGTGTTTGCTGAACATCACCTGGATTGCCTTCGTGATTTTTGTCTGCCCGCTCATGGGCGCCACGCCGGAAGACCGGATTTCCGGTGTCGCGCTCGGCGTGCTGGTGGCGGGCGCGGTACAGCTCGCGGCGCAGCTGCCGGCCATGTATCGGCTCGGCTGGCGTCCGGAAGTTGATCTGAACACAAAAGACCCTCAGGTTACCCGCTTCCTCGGGCTGATGGCGCCGACTGCGCTCGGGCAGTCGGTCTCGCAGATCAACATGACCATCAACAGCATCATGGCGCGCTGGGCGACACCGTGGGCCGCCGCCACCATGTACTTTGCCGAACGCCTACTCTACTTCCCGCAAGGCATCCTCGCCACCGCCATGAGCACCGTTTTGCTTCCGGTATTTTCCAATCACGCCGCCGTCGGCGAAGAAGAACGCATCCGCGTCACCATCAACCGCGCTCTGCGTATGCTCCTGTTTGTCATGATCCCGGCGGCGGTCGGACTGATAGCGCTGGCCCGCCCGGTCACCGAAATGCTTTTAGGGTGGGGTGCGTTCGACGTCGACTCCGTTGACCGCACGGCGGCGGTTTTGCGGGTTTATGCTCCGGGACTTTTCTTCTTCGGACTCGCCAAAGTTTTTGTTCCGGCCTTTTATGGACTCGGCGACACCCGCACGCCGTACCGCAACGGACTCTACAGCGTCGGCGTCAACTTCTCTCTCAATCTGATCTTCACGCTGACTCTGCCGACCGAATTCAAAGCCATGAGCCTCGCCGGTTCAGCCGTCGTGTCGGAAGCCTTCAACGGACTGTCACTTGGCTGGCGTCTGGGTCGCCGCATCGGCTCGCCCGGCTGGCTTTCTGTACTGGCTGGCGCTGGCCGCGCGCTGATCGCGGCGGTGATGATGGGCGTATCCGTCGTCTGGGTGCACGGCTGGATTTTCCAATCCTTGGGAAATCATTTCGTTGCGAAACTGACTCAGTTTATCTCCGTCGGCGGCGCCATCGCCAGCGGCATGGTCGTCTATCTGCTGGTCTCCGTTCTGCTCTGCCGCCGCGAAGCCGCGCAGGTCTTCAACGCTGTTTTGCGCCGAAAATCCACTTGACCAATCACTTGACCTATACTTGACCGACGAGTAGAGTCCCGCCATGAGTTATCAGCCGAAGTTTACTATTTCCCCGGCGTTGCTTTCCCGTGTGGAGTCTATCGCGGCTTTACGCGAACAGATTCAAAGCGCGACAGTGCAGGTCTCTTGGATTCCTGCTTTGCAGAAGGATTCACGCGCCAGGAACGCCCATTCTTCCACGGCGATTGAGGGTAACCCTCTTACGCTGGAGCAGGTGAGGGCGGTGGAAGCTCAAGAAGACCCGGTGCCTGTACCTTCACGCGACCGCCGCGAAGTGCTGAACTATTTCGCCGCGCTCCGTCATATCGAAAAGAATGCGACCAAAAAGAAGCTGACGCATGAGGATTTGTTCCGGCTCCACGCCATCATGGCCGGGCAGGTCATGGATCAGGGCGAAGCGGGAACCTACCGCACGATCCGGGTGCGGGTCGGGCCGCATGTTCCGCCGCCGCCGGATGATGTGTCGGGCTTGATGTTTGAACTGTTGGAGTGGTGGAACAAAAACTCGACGGATTTGTCACCGGTGTTGAGCTCCGCCATTTTGCATTACCGTTTTGAAGATATTCATCCTTTTGCTGACGGCAACGGACGCACCGGTCGGGCTTTGGCTTTGTGGGAGCTGTACCGGCGGGGTTTTGACTCTCATCATATTTTTTCGGTGGATGAATATTACTGGGAAGACCGTCCGCGTTATTACGCGGCATTGCAGGCCGTGCGCCAGCAAGGAGAAGATTTGACCTCGTGGCTGGAATACAACGCCGAAGGATTGCAGCAGACGCTTGAACGGGTGTGGCGGCGCATTCAGCAGTTTACAGCGTCAAAAAGCGCCTCGAAATTGGTGTTGCGACCGAAACAGGAGCAGTTGCTGCACCTGCTCCGGACGCATGGCAGTCTCAGTCCGCGCGAGATATGGGACGGCCTTGGCATTTCCAAACAAGGAGCACTGGATGCGTTGAATCCGTTGATCAAGGCCGGACTTATTAAACTGGTCGGAACGCCGAAAAACGGGCGGTATGTGCTGAGATGATTATTTAGGCCGCTTCACCAGACGGATAGCGCAGGCTCGGTTTACGGCATCCGGATCTTTCGCCATCATTTCGCGCACCGACTTCCAGTAATCACCGTCCGCGAACCAGTGGCCCCAGAACAGTCCCGCGCGGCGGACGAGCGGATCTTTAGATTGAATCAGCAACCGCAACAACGAGCGCGGCCCGGCGGTTGAAGGCAGCGCGTTCATCAGCGGCTGAAGATATTCCCCGTTTTCCAACGATTGGAAAAACGCCGCCTCCGTGCCGAAAATCCGGAGCATCATCGCCCGCTTTGTTTTGTCGGTTTCCAATGTTCGGCAAACAAATTGATGATGTTCCGGCCGTCCGTGAACCGCCAGGAATAATC
>JADYZA010000122.1 GCA_020853375.1 Verrucomicrobiota bacterium
GCATATATCGGCGGATCTCCATATAACTTTAAAGGAATCATCGATGAGGTGAAAATATACCAAGGAGAGCTGACTCCGGCGGAAATCTACAAAGAAACCACCTCGATTGTCCGGAAGAGCGCACTGAATCTAGACGGTATTCTCGACGAGGCTATATGGGCTGGCGCGACACGTTTTGAGCCGTTTGTGCCAGCTAAAGGTTTTACAGGCGCGTCGACTGCCACCATGACGAATAATGCGTTTATGTTCATGCTGATCAGCAGCCTGACAGGCGGAGAACCCATGGCTCAAACAGCGGGCTTGGTCACCTATGATAATGAGTTTATCTATGCGGCATTCATCTGTGACGAACCGGATATGGCTTCGCTAAAGAAAGATGTAACGGAGAACAGCATTGCAGTTTACAGCGACGACTGCATCGGGCTCATGCTGGATAGCGACAATAACCGAAATGATTACTACCACCTGCTGTGCAATCCGCTGGGAAAATACGGCGCAGCGTTCCGTTCCCAGTCAGGCCAAATCGGGTCCGCCGTGCCGGTATTCAAATGCCTGACGGGTACGAATATCCGGACAAACGGGTGGACTGTTGAGATGGCAATCCCGTTTTCATCAATCACACTCGACACGGTGAAAAATCCGATTGCGGTCAATCTGGCAAGAACGCGGCGTTCCAGCCTGAGAAAGATTGAGGAAAGCTCCATCAGCGAAAAGGGAGCCTTCCATGAACCCGCACTCTTCAGGCCGGCTGAGCTGGTCGGCGCCGACATCTCCCCCTATGCGATCGAAATCAAGTATCCGTCTGTCGGCGGAATAAGTTCCACTAGCAATTCACTGAAAGCCGGAATTACGACTTCCGTCAAAAACACCGGGCAACAGATCCGATATTTATCGGTAACCGTCGGCGAAGATGCGGCGGGCAATATTTCCACGTTTGACTTCATCATTATACCTGATGAGGAAAAGGAACTTTCCGTAGAACTGCCGATCAAAACAAACGGGGTGTTCAATATTACGTATCTCATCAAAGAGGATGGAAAAATTATTTTTGATTCAACCTACGCTGTCCAAATCGATGATATCCGCTTCAGCCCGCTATCTGTTGAAATAACAAAACCATCCTACCGGAATGCGTTTTTCGCAACACAGACCGCCGATGAAATAACCGGCATTTTGTCGCTGCAAATGACTCTGGGCGAATACACCGGGAGCACCGCAGATATCCTGCTACTGAACACTGCCGGGGAAACAACGGCTTCGGCAGGAGTTTCCATTATATCCAGCAACCAGCTGTTTTCATTGCCGCTGCCAGTAGATATGGCCGTCGGCGACTACACACTTACAGTTAAAATCACAAAAAACGGACTGCAACTCGCCGAGCAAACCGCACCGATATCTAAACTTCCGGAAGCGCTTGGAACTGAAGTCCGACTCGCGCGAACAGCTGACGGAACTGTAATGTCGCGCAATGGAACTCCGTATTTCCCAATCTGGTGGTGGGGCGGGTCTCCTTACGCAGAAATAGCGACAAACGGCGGCGGAGATGGTTTGGTTGTTCAAGTCACTTCGGCAGCTAGTGTTACAAACCTCGACACTCTCCACGCTCTTAATCAGCACGCGATTGTCACGTTATATTCCGGAATCAGCGTTGATGCTCTCTTTAAAGACCAGAGCTCCTTGTCACAGGCATCGCGGGACTATTTCACAAACATGGTCAATCTCGTGAAGAATCATCCGGCGGTATTGGCGTATTACCTCATTGACGAGCCTGAAGTTAAGGCCTTCGATCCGAGAGTTCTTGAAGAAGCCTATCAGCTGATCCGCGAAAACGATCCGTATCATCCCGTGTTAATCTGCAACGATTCCGTTGACGGAATACATACCTATAAAAACGCCCACGATATGTTTTTTCCTGATCCGTACATATGTCCGCAGACAAACAACACGTTGACCCAGCCGATGACCTATATTTCAACATTCATCGACAATGCGGTAAGTGACGGCGGCGGAAAAAAACTTGTCGGAAACACCCCGCAGATATTCAACTACGCAGACTTCGGAAAGCCGAATAATCGCGCGCCGACGTTCATGGAAACCCGTTGCGCCATGTATCTGGCAATCATTCACGGCGCGCGCGGGTTTAGCCTGTACAAATACGGTGATTCAACCTGGGCGGGCGGAACAAATACGACGAAAAAAGGCGGAGTTAATTATCCGGACCTTCGCGTTGGAACACCTTTTCTCATAAGCGAAATAAAGACGCTTTCAGAGTCTCTATTGCTGGGACAAACCACGCCAGCTCAAGCCACGAACTCAAATATACATCTTTTGTTTAAGAAGTTAGGATCCGACTATTATCTTTTCGCCTGCAATGTGACAAACAAGGTCGTCTCCTCAGCAATAACCAACCTTCCTGCAGGAATAACGAATCTTTCAGTCGTATCCGAAAACCGAAAAGTGACCCCTGCTGCCGGAAAATTTACAGATAGCTTCAAGGCCTACGATGTTCATGTTTACACGACCCGCACAAACCTCACCACGTCGGCAACGCTGGACGAAATCAAAACTGCCATCCTGAACGCTGGCGGCACGTTCTATTAGTATTGATTCAACGGAACCAACGGGTAAGCTCCCTGCATGACAAATCCAACACTCGAACAGCGCATTCTGACCCTTTTGAATCAACCGAATTACCAGCCGCTCCGCCGCCCTGAACTGGCCAAAGCCCTCCGTCTGCGCGATACCGAGCGCAATAAACTCCGTCAGGCGCTCATGACTCTTGAAAAACAGGGCAAGGTTTCCTGCCTTCGGAAAAACCGCTGGGCCGCCGCCGGAAAAGGCTCGTCCGGAAAAACAATTACCGGCGCTGTGCGGGTCATGGAAAAGGGCTTCGGCCTGTTCGCTCCCGATGAAGGCGGCGAGGAAATCTATATTGCCCGCGACGACCTGAAATGCGCCCTGCATGAGGATCGGGTTTCCGTCGAACTCTTCCCGAAGTCGGCACCGGCGCGGCGCACCGGCGGACAATCTCCAACGTTTGGAAACCGTGAAGGGCGTGTGGTTGAAGTGCTTGAGCGCAAGAATACTGAAATCGTCGGACTGCTGCGCCGGACTCCGTACTATGCCTATGTCATCCCCGACAATCTGCGACTGATTCAGGATATTCGGGTTGCCGAATGGGAAAAAGGACTCGAAGAAACACCGGAAAATTACAAAGTGGTGATTCAGCTAAACGAATGGAGCGATCCATTTAAGCCGCTCACCGGAACAGTGATTGAGGCGCTCGGCGACCGCAATGATCCGAATGTGGAAATGCAGTGTATTCTGCGCACACACGGATTTCAGCAGCACTTTCCGGATGAAGTGCTCGCCGAGGCCGCGCAAATGCCGCACGAGTTGCGTCCGGAGGATTATGAAAACCGAACCGATCTGCGCAATCGACTGACCTTTACCATCGATCCTGAAACCGCCCGCGACTTTGATGATGCTATTTCGCTGGAGAAGGTTTCCAAGGGCTGGAAACTTTCCGTACACATCGCCGACGTTGCCCACTTTGTTCCGCGCGGTTCGCTGCTGGACAAGGAAGCACTGCACCGCGGCAATAGTATTTACCTCGTTGACCGCGTGGTGATGATGCTTCCAACCGAACTCACGACACGCATTTGCAGCCTCAACCCAAACGTCGACCGGTTGGCGCACACGGTGGAAATCCTGCTCGACAACAAAGGCCAGATGCTTGGCGCGGAAAGCTTCCGTTCCATTATTCATTCCGACGCACGGCTCACCTATGAGCAGGTGCAGGCGCTGTTCGACGGCGATGAACACACCGGCATTCCGTCAAACGTCACCGAGTCGATCATGGCCCTGCGGCCGCTGGCCCGCGCCGCCCGCGCACAACGGACCCTCAACGGCTCGCTTGAAATCAATACGCCGCAAATCAAGTGCCTGATGGATAAAGACGGGAAAGTTTCTTCCATCAAAAAAGGTGAAGCCAAAGAAGCGTATCAGCTGATCGAGGAGTGCATGCTGTTGGCCAATGTCGCCGTCGCACGCAAATTAAAAGACGCTCAGTGGCCCGCCATTCACCGCATCCATGAAGAACCGGATGACGAGCAGTGGGCGCGAATGGGCGAAGAACTTCAGGCTCTGGGAATCAACTCGATTCCGCTGACTCGTAGCGACATCAACGCTGTGATGGAAAAAATCGAAGGAACACCGCTCGAATACACCGGCAGCCTCGCCGTCCTGCGCAACTTGAAACGAGCTGGGTATTCTGCTGAAGCCAAAGGTCACTTCGGTTTGGCCTTCGAGGATTATGTGCACTTCACCTCGCCGATCCGACGCTATCCGGACCTCGTAATCCACCGTCTGCTCGGCGCGCTGGAAGAAAAGAAACCGTCGCCCTACCGGAGCAAGGATATTGAAAACATCGCGATCCAGTGCACACGCACCGAATCCGAAGCCGATGCTGCCGAAAAGGAAAGTATCGAACTGCGCCGTGTGGAGTATTACAACAACTTGCTCAGCAAAGGCGCCACCGGCCCCTACGCTGGTTGCATCATCCGGATTCTGAATAAAGGACTCATCGTTGAACTCACCGACACCATTCAGCGCGGACTGGTTCCCTTCGCCTCCATCACCGATGACCGCTATGACGTAAACGGCGCAAAAACCCGCGCCACCGGACAACGCACACGGCGAATGTTCAAAATCGGCGATGTGATAGACGTGGAGCTGGTTAAAGTCGACCTCGCCCATAAATTCATCGATTTCAATCTGGAAGGCCAAAAGAAGGCCACGGCATTTGCCGCCGGAAAAAAGGTCGGCCCGCGCAGTAAAAAGAAAAAGGTGCAGGTTACTCTAACCGGAGAGCGCCCTCGCGGCGCCAAGCAACAAAAACGCCGCAAGCGGAAATAATCCTGTCCGCGTTGAAATCCGCAGTTTTTAATCGTCAACGGCCCTGACGTAGATTACAACCCCGCGCCTTATGCACATCATTTTTCAAAAAGGATTGGACGCCGCCCGGAAAAACTTCGGGCCAGGAATACTGTTGCAAGGGTTTGCTCTGGCGCTGGTCATGATCTACTACTTTCATACGCCATCGCAACAGTTGCTGCTGAAAGTTCCTGCCATCAAACAACGGATGGGCATCTTTTTCCCAATCCTGTCCACCGCATTTTTTGGCGGCCTGATTCCATTTCTTTTTCTGGCGGCACGCAAAGAAATTCCCGCAGGCCGCAATACCGCCCATTTACTCTTCATGGTCTGTTTTTGGGCAATCAACGGCCTTGCCGTTGATTTGCTATACAAATGCCAGGCCTTTCTGTTTGGAATAGAGGTAAACGTCGCTACGGTGGTCAAAAAGGTTCTGTTCGACCAGCTTGTCTACTGTCCATTGTGGTCGGCTCCGTTTGCTGTCATCGCAATGCACTGGAAAAACTGCGACTTTTCTTTCGTCCGCGCTCGGCAGCAGTTCACGCGAACACTGCTTACCGTTGAAACGCCAGCGGTTCTGATTTCGATCTGGGCCGTATGGATATTAGCTTGCGCCATCATCTACAGCCTGCCTTCCGCCCTACAGTTCCCGTTGTTCAATGTTGTGCTTTGCTTTTGGTCACTTTTATTGACTGCGCTGAGTACTGAGAAAAATAATGAGAACGATTGCTAATCAATTTCTGACTGTCGGCGTAAAGGAAAAAGGTGCCGAGCTGTGCAGCATCAGGGATGCGGACACCACAGAGTATGTTTGGCAGGCTGATCCGGCATTCTGGAGCCGCCACGCGCCGGTTCTTTTTCCAATCGTTGGAAAACTGCGTAACGGGCGCTACGAGTTGAACGGGAAGACCTATGAATTGCCGCCACACGGTTTCGCACGTGACATGGATTTCACGCTGATTGAACAAACCGAAACATCTCTTGTCTTTCAACTCCTGCCCACGATGGAAACCCGAGCCTGCTATCCGTTTGAATTCATCCTGA
>JADYZA010000123.1 GCA_020853375.1 Verrucomicrobiota bacterium
GGAATGCGTTGCTTTTCCAAGGTTTGGAAATCAGCAATACGGCCCTGTTCCCGCTTAATATATCCTTCATATTTAATCAGCACCTCGACCTGATCAGCCACCTCAGGTAAAAGCTCCGGCTTTTCGCCCGGCAGCCCGGCATAATGATTGTCGGGTCGGCTGAGAATCTGCGCCAGCGAAGCGCCGTCATGGAATTTTTTGCGCAACCTCCCGACTTCTTCGTCGATCTGCACCCGCATGCGTTCCGTTTCAGCCAAATCTTCAGCCGAAACGATCCCCAGTTCTTTGGCGCGGTTATGCAAGCGGAACCAGACATTGTCCTGCCGAAGCGTCAGCCGATGTTCCGCTCGCGAGGTGAACATACGGTACGGTTCGTCAGTGCCCTTTAAAACCAAATCATCAATTAAAACGCCAATATACGCTTCATTACGCCCCAAAACAAACCTCGAAAGCCCCATTGCTTTGCGGGCCGCGTTAACTCCAGCAATAAATCCTTGCCCAGCGGCTTCTTCATAGCCGGTTGTTCCGTTGATTTGGCCTGCAAAATAAAGATTTTCAACCTGTTTTGTTTCCAAGGTATGGAAAAGTTGCGTCGGCGGAGCATAATCATATTCGATCGCATACGCCGGGCGGATAAAAACAGCCTTTTCCAATCCATGGATGGAATGGATCATTTTCAGCTGAATATCCTCCGGCAAACTATTAGAGGTTCCGTTAGGATAAATTCGGATGTTATTGCGTCCTTCGGGTTCAATAAATATATGATGCGAGGTCCGCTGCGGAAATTTGACGATCTTATCTTCTATTGACGGGCAATAACGAACGCCGGTTCCTTCGACCATCCCGCCATACAGGGAACTCTTTTTGAGGTTATCGGCGATAATTTGATGGGTTTTCTCGTTGGTATGAGTCAGCCAACACGGAAGCTGGTCCGTTCCAGGCTCCCAGGGCCTCATATCTGTTCCACGTAGAACACCAGCCGACCGCCCCGCTGCCTGTTCCACGTGGAACATGTCTCGGTCGCGCCGAGCCGCGCGGGAAAAAACCGGTGGCGGCTCATCGCCGGGTTGGATCGCCATTTTCGAATAATCAATACTATCCTTATGAATCCGAGGCGGGGTGCCGGTTTTCATACGCCCCAGCTCGAACCCGAGGTCTTTGAGCGATGTGGATATGTCGTCAACTGACCGCTCACCCCAGCGGCCTTCGGAAACAACCGTGCGACCGATCATCACGCGACCGCGCATAAAAGTTCCAGAGGTCAACACCACTGATTTGCCGACTATTTTTTCGCCAGACTCCAGAGTCACTCCGCGCAACCGCCCGTTTTCTGTCCAAACCGCCGAAACAACGCCTTCAGCAATATGCAGGTTTTTTTGCGCCGCAAGAACCGCCTGCATTCGGGCAGGGTAGCGGTCTTTATCGCACTGTGCACGGAAAGCCTGAACGGCTGGACCCTTGCGGGTGTTAAGCGTCCGAAACTGAATTCCTGTATAATCTGTATTGCGCGCCTGTTCGCCGCCTAATGCATCTAACTCATTTGTTATGTGTGACTTGGCTATTCCACCAATTGACGGATTGCACGACATCTTGCCTATGAACTTCTTCTCAAGACTGATCAAAAGCGTTTCGACGCCGAGCCGAGCCGAAGCTAACGCCGCCTCACAGCCAGCGTGTCCGCCCCCAACCACGATCACGTCATATGAATTGTTTTTCATGGAGCACAGGATGATGGGGCGGCGGAAAAATAAAACCAGATTTTTTTTCATCATCCGAGTCTATGCGCTTTGCTATTCTACGGGCATGAAAAAAAACTTGTTTGAAAGCATGCCGCCCAGCGCACCACAAGAATTTTTAACAGAATTGCTGTCCACATCGAATGTCCGAGTAGAGCGGATCGTTTCTTTCGGCCAGACTTCGCCGAACGGATTCTGGTATGACCAGTCGGAGAACGAGTGGGTACTACTTTTGGAAGGGTCCGCACGACTCCAGCTGGACGGCAAGGTGGTCGATTTGGGTCCAGGCGATTATTTAAATATTCCAGCAGGAGTGAGACATCGCATTGAAAAAACAGATTTGGAATCCAGAACGGTTTGGCTGGCAGTCTTTTATAGCTAAATTATTTTCTGATGAAGTGATGCATTCGAGAAATCAGGCTTGTGCTGTTTTATCGGTATGCGCTTTCATTTTAAGCTCTATGTCGTGTTCATAGAGCGCATCAAAAACCTCGTTCAAATCGCCATCAACCACCCGGTCCAGTTTGTAAAGCGTCAGGTTGATACGGTGATCGGTTAGACGGTTTTGCGGATAGTTGTAGGTGCGGATTTTTTCGCTCCGGTCGCCGGAGCCGACCTGCGAGCGGCGGGAAGCCGACTGCTCCGCATCAATCTGTTGCTGCCGCGCTTCGTAAAGTTTCGAACGCAGAACCCGCAATGCCTTGGCTTTGTTTTTATGCTGCGAGCGTTCGTCCTGGCACTGAACGACCACGCCAGTTGGAATATGCGTAATGCGAATTGCCGAGTCGGTGGTGTTCACATGTTGCCCGCCGGAGCCACTGGAACGGTAAGTGTCGATTCTAAGGTCTTCGTTTTTGACCTCGATATCCACCTCCTCAGCTTCAGCAAGTACCGCGACGGTGGCCGCAGAGGTGTGTATGCGCCCCTGAGTTTCGGTCGCCGGAACGCGCTGTACGCGGTGGGTTCCGCTTTCATATTTCAGCTTCTTGTAAACCATCTCGCCTTCGACAGAAAATACAATTTCTTTATATCCTCCTGTTTCGGATGGGCTTACATCCATAACAGAAAGTCGTAATCCGTTGTTTTCGGCATAACGGCTATACATACGATAGAGGTCGCCAGCAAAAAGCGCGGCTTCATCGCCGCCCGTTCCGGCACGGATTTCCATAATAACGTTTTTGGAATCGGATGGATCGGGCGGAAGCAGGGCGATTTTTACAGCCTTTTCGGCTTCAGACAACTTACCTTCCGCTTCAGAAAGTTCGGCGGCGGCCATTTCGCGCAGCTCGGTATCTGTGGTTGCGTCCGCGAGCATGGCGCGGCTTTCGGCGATGGTATCTTCCAGCTTCAGAAAAATCTCGGCAGCGGTGGCGACTTTTTTCTGATGCGCATAGTCGTGCATCAGCGCCTGCATCTTCTGGGGGTTCGCGGCAACACCCGGTGCGGACATCTCCGTTTCGAGCCCGGAGATGCGACGGCGCAGGTTTTCTAAATAAGCGTGATTAATCATAGCGGGACACAAAAAGGCCGGGCTCCGAAAACAGAGTCCGGCCTAAAATGCGCGTCCTTACTTGCCGTAGCGCTTGCGGAAACGGTCCACACGACCTTCCGTATCAAGCATCTTGGCCGTTCCGGTGAAGAACGGATGGCATGCGGAGCAGAGGTTCACGTGCATTTTCTTCACGGTCGAACGGGTGTTTACCACGTGACCGCAGGCGCACGAAATTTCTGCATCAGTATATTCGGGATGAATTTCTTTTTTCATTTTTTACCTAATCCTTGCTAAAAGAGCGGGTCTTTTAATCATAACGAGCCCTGTGGCGCAAGTCCTTTTTACCGGCACTTATAATAGGTTTCCGCACCGCGCACCTCTGTTTGCAGCCGCGGGTCGCTCAGGAGCGGGGAAATGGCCAAAAGTTCGGCTCCAAAACTTTGCGCAAGTTCAGCCGCCGTGGCCGGATGTCGGCGAACCAAATCCACCAGCTTTTCGACATCAACATTTCTTTCCGTCGCGGCATCCGCAACGAACGAGGCAATCACCTCGGCGCAAGGTGTAAAAAATCCGCAAAAGGCTTCAAGTTTTTCTTTAGCCACCGGTCTAGCGGAAGCGTCGGCAGGCGGTCGCACCGCTGTATTCAAATGTATTTTGTCCGGTCGAATTCCGCAGGAGGCTTCGGCGATTTTCCGAACCTGATCCTCATCGGCGTTAATCCCCTCCATGAGAAACACTTCCAGCCAAAGTTTTCCCGGAAACACATTCCGGAAGTCGCGTTCGCCAGCCAGCACCTGATCGAACGAAAGTCCGGGAACGGGCCGGTTGATTTTCTTAAACGACGCATTATCCCAAGCACTCAAGCTCACCTTAACAACATCCGCCTTCAATAGCTCATCGCGTACGGTGATGCGGTGGAGCAGGGTTCCGTTCGAAAGAACAATCAGCGGAATCGCCGTGCGTGCCTTGATAAAATCAATCAGCTCGCCGAGCCGGGAATAAAGCGTCGGCTCGCCCGATCCGGCAAACGTGATGCAATCCGCCTTACCATCTTCAGCCAGCCACCGCTCAAACTCCTCGCAAACATCCTCGAACAGAACAAACTCCTCGCGCTCGGCAACCAACCGCGTCGTGCAACCGCACTGACAGAACACACAGTCGAACGAACAGGTCTTAAACGGCGTCACATCAATTCCGAGCGAGCGGCCAAGCCGCCGCGATGCCACCGGACCAAAAAGATATTTGTAAGCAGAGGCCATAAATTATTCCACTGGATCCGGGATGACCGCTTCGCAACCGATGCGCCGCTCCTTGCAAACGCCGGTAATTTCCGGAACGGTTCCTCCGGAACGGATAACCTGAATCCAGTCGCCGATCTTCAAATCCATGGCGCGCAAATGCGCCAAACTGTAAAGCGAGGCGCTTTGAACGATTGCGCCCTGAATTTCAACCGGCTCGAACCGGGCAACCGGTGTCCGTTTTCCGGTTACGCCGCGAGTCCATTCGACTCCCAGCAATCTCGTTTGAACCGGTGTTTCCTCATACTTGCGGGCAACGGCGCTACGCGGATGGTGGGCGGTGGCTCCGAGGCGATCGCGAACGGATAGGTCGTTAACCTTAACGACGATGCCGTCGGTTGCAAACGGAAGCTCCGCGCGCCGCCGGTTCACCTTTTCTACTGCCGCCAAAACGTCCATGGCGCGGACTGTAGCACTTTCAACAACCGGCATCCCGTTTTTTTTCAACAAAGCGAGGGCTTCTGTGTGCGTGGCGGGCATGGCGTCGCAGGTGAGCAGTTCGAAACAGCGGAACTCCAAGCCTCGCCGGGCGATTTCCGCATAGTCGGTCAGCGCCAGCGTTCCGGAAGCGATATTGCGCGGATTTTTCAACGGCTCCTCACCATTCTCCGCGCGCCGCCGATTCAGCCTTTCAAAAGCGGGCAGGGGAAGCAGCGCTTCGCCGCGCACGTCGAGTTGCGCCGGAGCGTTCGTCAGCGCGGCGGGCACCATGCCTGAAGCGAGAACCGCCGCCGTGATATCCGCGCCGGTTTTACCATCGCCGCGCGTCAGCGCCTGCGTCAGAAAACCGTTCCGGTACCGAAGCACCACGGTCAGCCCGTCAAGCTTCGGCTCGACGCAATAAAACAAATTCGTCCC
>JADYZA010000124.1 GCA_020853375.1 Verrucomicrobiota bacterium
CCTAACGGCTGGAAGGTTTTTATTTTACAACCGCGCCGCTGACGGGCAAGTCGCCGTCAACCGTGATCAGTTTGAGCTGGTCGCCGACGGAGGCGCACAGAAGCATTCCCTGCGACTCGACTCCGCGAATTTTGGCAGGTTTCAGATTGGCGACGATGACAATGGTTTTCCCGACGACCTGTTCCGGCGTGTAGTGCAGAGCGATTCCGGCGACTAGCTGACGTTTTTCTTCGCCGACTTCGATCTGGAGTTTGAGCAGCTTATCCGCGCCTTCGACCTTTTCGGCCTCAAGCACTTTGGCGGTGCGCAGTTTGACGTTCATGACGTCGTCGTAGGTGATAACGCCTTCGACTTTTACGGGTTCAGTGCTCACAGGTTTTTCCTCTTCTTTTTTAAATTCGACCCGCGGAAACAGCGGAGCCGTTTCCTTGATCGCGGTTCCGGCTTTGATGACACCGAAGGTTCGTAACAGTTTCGGATCGGGTTTTCCAAGGCTGAAGGCGGCGCGCAGCATGCTCATTTTTTCGGGCATGACTGGATAGAGTAGCGCGGCGCAGACTCGCAGGCTTTCAGCGGCGAGCGCCAGCGTGATGCTGACCTCCTCCGTTTTACCTTCTTTGGCCTGCGTCCATGGCTGCCTGATTTCGAAATACTGATTCACTTTACGCACGGCGGTGAGTACAGCGGCAAGGCCGCCGTTGAGGTGCATCGTGTCAATGGAGTTTTCCATCTCGACAACAGCCTGCTGAACCGTATCCCAGAGATCTTTTTCCGGCGCGCCCGACAGCGCGGCATTTCCAATCTTCGGAAACTTCCCGTCACAATAGCGGCCCAGCATATTGATGGTACGGCTGAGCAGATTGCCGAGGTCGTTGGCGAGATCGCTGTTGTAGCGTCGGACGAAGGCTTCTTCGGTGAAGGAGGCATCCTGCCCAAGCGTCATTTCAGCGATCAGAAAATAGCGGAAGGCATCGACGCCGTATTTATCAACCATCTCCATCGGGTTGACGACGTTGCCGAGACTCTTGCTCATTTTAGTGCGGCCGGTCAGCCACCAGCCGTGCGCAAAAACAGTTTTCGGCAGTGGCACGTTCATGGCTTTGAGCATCGTCGGCCAGTAAACGGTGTGCGTGGTGAGAATATCTTTGCCGATCAGCTGGTGAGTCGCGGGCCACCACTGATTAAATTTCGCGTCATCGCGCTTGTAGCCGATAGCGGTGATGTAATTGAGAAGCGCGTCGAACCAGACGTAGGTTACAAAATCCTTGTCGAACGGAAGTTCGATTCCCCAGGCGAGTCGCGACTTCGGGCGCGAAATGCAGAGGTCTTGCAGTTTTTTTGTCTTAAGAAAACCAAGTGTTTCGTTGGCGCGGAAGTCGGGCTGGATGAACCCTGGATGAGTTTCGATATAGTCGATGAGCCAGTCCTGATATTTGCTCATCCGGAAAAAATAATTCGTCTCCTGAATGGCATCCACTTTACGTCCGCACTCTGGACAGTTGCCGTCCACGAGGTCTTTTTCGGCGAAAAACCGTTCGCAACCGACGCAGTACCAGCCCTGATAGTCGGCACGGTAGATTTCGTCGCGATCAAAAAGATCCTGAAGAACTTCCTGCACGATGACTTTATGGCGCTCTTCGGTGGTGCGGATAAAATCGTCGTTGGTGATTTCGAGACGTTTCCAAAGTTCCTGAAAACGGACGACGGTCTGATCGCATTGCTGTTGCGGAGTCAGCCCGTTTTTGTCGGCGGCCTGCTGAACTTTCTGGCCGTGCTCGTCGGTGCCGGTCAAAAAATAGGTCGGGGTGCCGAGCAACCGGTGATAATTCGCCAGAACGTCAGCCAGAATCGTCGTGTACGCATGGCCGATGTGGGGCTTGTCGTTCACATAATAGATCGGCGTCGTTACGTAATAGCTCTTGTCTGCCATAATGGGGTTCCGGTTCGGGTGAAAGGTATAGCGGAGACCCGCGCCGATTTCAAAGTCGTTCTTCTTATTATTCCCGTTCACTCTGCCTGAATTCCTGAAAAGCCATAAACGAGTTCCATTTCCCCCGTTGACCGGCAATCCGTCATGCCATACTCTCGCCCGCAAACCCAACTGGGTGTTCATGTGATGGATGAGGAATAAAACTAATGACAACCAACCTGTCCCTGTTCGTAAGCGTTTGGATTAAACTCTGTTTCGTGTTCACCCCCTTCTTCGTGCTTTCCATGTTTCTGAGCATGACCGAAGGCTACAACGAACGCCGCCGCCGCAAATTAGCGCTCACCGTTTCCGGTGCCACCGTCGTCATCTGCTTTGTGCTGTTCTTCGCCGGCAATCAGCTTTTTTCGCTATTCGGCATTACACTCAACTCCTTTCGGATCGGAGCCGGAATCCTGCTCTTCCTGTCAGCGGTCGGACTGGCGCAGGGAAACACCGCCTCGATTGATGCGAACCGCGAAGGCGACATCGCAGTTGTACCGTTGGCCATACCCATTGTTGTCGGGCCGGCAACAACCGGAACACTTTTGGTTCTGGGCGCGGAACTGGAAGGCGCGGTCGCAAAAGGTCTGGGAAGTCTCGCCCTGCTGCTCGCCATCATCTGTCTCTTCATCCTGCTCCGCATGAGCTCCCTCATTCAGCGCTCTCTGGGCAACCGAGGCATTGGCATTCTCAGCAAACTGACCGGATTGATTCTAGCGGCGCTCGCGGCACAAATGATCATGACTGGTGTTCAGGGCTTCATAAACAAATAATCCCCCAGCGGAAAACCATGGACGAAACCTTTTCAGAAGATGTGATCTACATGCGCATGGCTCTGCGCGAAGCCGAGCGCGCCGCCGAAGCGGGTGAAGTGCCTTGCGGCGCCATCATTGTCAAAGACGGCGTGATCCTCGGCAAGGCGCATAACCAGACCGAACTGCTGAAAGACCCTACGGCGCACGCCGAAATTCTGGCGATCACGCAGGCCGCCGCCGCCCTCGGAAACTGGCGGCTGACCGATGCCGTCATGTACGTCACCAAAGAACCCTGCCCCATGTGCGC
>JADYZA010000125.1 GCA_020853375.1 Verrucomicrobiota bacterium
GTTCGATGCGTTCGAGGAGTTTCACTTTCTGGTCGCCGTCGGGCATTCGTTCGAGTTCGCGCTCAATCTGTTTCATGCCCGCCTTGCGGGTTTCCGGCGATGAGTAGTCCTCCATGTATTCGAGGAAGGTCAGCACGGCGTTGGGCGTGCAGAACCGCTTCACGAAACCGGGAATAGCGAATTCCATGAAGTGCTCGCCGGTGCGTCCGAGCCGGTAGCATCCGGTGCAGAAGCTGGGAATAAAGTCGGCCTCGCACAGTTCGCGGATAACCTGATCGAGCGAACGTCCGTCATTCAGCACGAACTGGCTCTTTTTGTAGGACTCTTCATCCTGCTGTGAATAGGCCCCGACGCCGATGTCGGATCCGGCGTCAATCTGCGACACGCCGAACTGGATAATTTCGTTCCGGATGGCGACTGATTCGCGGCAGGTGAGAATCAGTCCAGTGTATGGAACCGCTAGTCTCAGAATGGCGACCAGCCGTTTGAAGTCGTAGTCGCTGACTCCCTGCGGCGGCTTGTCGCACAGCGCGGTGCCGATGGCCGGTTCGATGCGCGGGAAGCTGATGGTGTGCGGCCCGACGTGGAATTTTTCTTCCAGATGAATCGTATGGTAGAGCAGGGCCATCGTTTCGAAACGCCAGTCGAAAAGTCCCATCAGCGCGCCAATGCCGACGTCGTCGATGCCGGCCTGCTGCGCGCGGTCGAGCCCGTGAAGCCGCCAGAGAAAATTACTCTTCGGGCCGGACGGATGCATCTGTTTGTAGGTTTCCTGATGGTAGGTTTCCTGAAAAATCTGGTAGGTGCCGATCCCGGCGGATTTCACCAGCTTGAAGCCTTCGACATCCAGCGGCGCGGCATTGATGTTCACGCGGCGGATTTCGCCGTTGCCATGTTTTTGTTTGTAAACTTCCACCACGGTGTCGTGAATAAACTGCGCGTCGTACTGCGGATGTTCCCCGTACACCAGAATCAGCCGTTTATGACCGCGTTTCACCAGCGCTTCGATTTCCATATCGAGCTCCGGCATCGTCAGCGTTTTGCGTGACACCTCTTTGTTGGTGCAGCGGAAACCGCAGTACTGGCAGTTGTTGACGCACTCGTTGCCGATGTAGAGCGGAGCGAACAGCACGATGCGGTTACCGTAAATGCGCTGCTTAAGTTCGCGTGCGCCTTCAAAGATTTCCTCCGCCAGCGCCGGATCTTCGGCGTTGATGAGTACCGCCATTTCTTCAGGGTCGAGCCGTTTTTTGTCGAGCGATTTGGCGATGATTTCCCGCACCCGTTCAGTGGATGGGTTTTTCGTTTTTTCCAACCATTGGAAAATTTCATCTTCGGGGATGAAACTCTTCAGTCCTTCGGTATCAATTTTCATATACAGTTCTTTCTGACCGCCAAGACGCCAAGACGGGCGACTCAGTGTGTTAATATAATTCGTTTGATCCCCTGTTTCATCAGGGCTGTGTTGAAATTCAGCAATAGGCCGATAGAGAGTCCTGTGGCCTTTAAATATGAAATGACCTGAGCTGTATGTATTGGCGCGAATGCTTCAACGGTTTTCAGTTCGACCACTAAACAGTCGGCAACAAGGAAATCCATGCGGCCTTGTCCGATACTCTTGCCTTTGTAATCTACATTGACGGCTTTCTGACGCTCAAACGGAATGTTGCGGAATGAAAGCTCTGCGGCTAATGCTTCTTCGTAAAGCGATTCCAAATATCCAGGCCCCAAAATCCGGTGTACTTCGACGCAGGCATCGACAACATCTTTGGCTAGTTGATCAACTTTTGCTGATGGTTCATTCATCGCAAATTCCTTTATCTGAATTCTTGGCGCTCTTGGCGGTTCGTTCATAGGCATCCATTGCCGCAGGAAAAGGTGTCAGCACCCGTTTCAGCACGCCCTGCGTCTGGGAAATACAAAGTCCGTAGTTGGTGATCGGCACGCCTGCCGCCTCGCATTTTTCAATGCGCGCCAGAATTTCGCGCCGATTGTGCATACACCCGCCACATTGCACAACGAGGCTGTATTCACTCAGATTTTCCGGGAAATCGCGTCCGGCGTACACGTCGATTTGCAGATCGCATCCGCAATACTTACGGAGCCAGCGCGGAATTTTTATGCGCCCGATGTCGTCCTCGGTGGCGTGGTGCGAACACGATTCGGCAATCAGCACCTTATCGCCGTTTTTCAAATGGTCGATCGCCGCCGCGCCCGCCGCCAGCTTCGGCAGGTTGCCTTTCAGTCGGGCAAAGAGAATGGAAAAGGTCGTGCAGGGAATTCCGGGCGGCGTGTCGGTAATCATTTTCAGCACTACCTGTGAATCGCAGATCACCAGATCAGGTGGCGTTTTTAATTGGTTCAAGATATGAACGTATTCGCTTTCTTTCACCACCAGCGCGGCGGCATTGCTGTCGAGTGCGTCGCGAAGGGTCGAAACCTGCGGGAGAATCAGTCGACCTTTTGGCGCCTGAAGATCAATTGGAACGATCAGCATGGCAAGACCATTCGGCTTTATCAGATCGCCGATCAGAGGCGGAGGTTGAATAAACTCTTCCGGACAGACTTCGATCAATCGGGTTTTTAGCTGTGAGAGAACCTGTTCGCGGGAAGCAAGGTCGGTTGAGTTGCAAGAGAGATAGGACGGGTCGGATAGATGAGACAAGTCTGCCTTATTGGCTACCTTGATGACCGGTGTGTTTCCGGCCTTTTCACAAA
>JADYZA010000126.1 GCA_020853375.1 Verrucomicrobiota bacterium
CGGGATTATTTGATACATCTCGTTCGAACATTTTAATGCGGAGGGGTGGCTGAGTGGTTGAAGGCGCGCGACTCGAAATCGTGTGTACCGCAAGGTATCGGGGGTTCGAATCCCTCCCCCTCCGCCACCACCTATTTCTTCTTCGCCCGGAATAGCATCCAAAGCCAAAAGCGGAGCCGCTGCCAAAGGGTTGGTTTCGGAATGCGGGACTGCGCCTGCGGCGCTTTCATGTAATCTCTGTCGTAGATGCCCATGGGCGGGATACTTTCACTCCGGCCGGAGTTCCTCATAAGTCATTGATGTGCGGGCTGATTCGGCCTGTTCAACGCTATTCATGGCTGTCCCAAACTAACTTCGGTTCGTCAGCTCTGCGAACTCTACTGCATGGCGGAGGGGGGGGGATTCGAACCCCCGGTACCGGTTTAGGGTACACACGCTTTCCAAGCGAGCTCATTAAACCACTCTGACACCCCTCCACAAATTGAGCGCGAGAACCTAGCACTTCCCTCCGGAGAAATCAACCGGCCCAGGCGGATTAATTTTAAGCGGGATAAAACGTTGCCGGATTCCGTAGCGGATATTACTCTCTGCGAACTTGCAAAGTGATTGTCCGTCTTTTGTCTGGGGAGGAAGTTTAGATGAGAACTCTGTCTGTTTGTATATCCGCCGCACTGACTTGTATTCCGCTGAGCGCGCCGCTCATGGCGCAGACTCAAAGTAGCGCTGCCGACTACCACGAAACCTCCCGCTCCCGCATGCTTGAAAATGTTCAAGCCGCGTGGAGCGCCCCGAAGGCGGAGGAAGAAAATTCCGGAACTCCGGTAAAAGCCCGCGAGTTGCCCGCAGAGGAAGATCAGAATTCTGCCGTGCGCGGAAAACTCTCCCGTATTCGCATCCCGGCGATTTCCTTTCAGGATGCCGATGTTCAGAAGGCGGTGGTCGAGCTTTCCATGCTCTGCCGCAAGTTCGACCCCGAAGGTAAAGGTGTGAATCTGATGACCTTCGGAACGTCGGGCGCGCTCCTGCCAGCTATAACTTTTTCAGGACCCGACCTTTCCGCGCTTGAAGTACTCGACCTCATCGCGCAAACCACAGGCATGAAATACGAGGTTGGCCCCAACACGGTCAGCCTGACTCCGGTTAACTATCAACCGCCGCAACAGATGGTTTCGAAGGAGTTCGATATCGCTCCGCTGGTCGGCGGCAAAATGGCGGCGCACGCCCGCGGACAATCCAGCGGGCTGGTGGATGTGAGCGGATTATTCAGCACCGTGCCCTTCCCGCCCGGAGCGAGCGCTCAGTACAGTCCGGAATTCAACGTACTGCTGGTGCGCAATGCGCCAAAGCAGATTGAAAAAGTGAATGAACTGCTCGCTCGCTATAACCGGAAGGCGCTTGAAGAGCGTTCGCGGCAGGTTGAAATCGAAACGAAATTCATCGAGGTTTCTCAGGGCGCTCTTGATGAGCTGGGTTTTGAATGGACGCTGGGCACGGCGGGCAAGCCGTTTAACAACGATACGGTGTCGGTTGCGGGCGGACAGAAGCTTTTCACGGATACGTTGCGCAGCGGACAGGATGCGCTTGCCTCCGGCGTGAATACGGCGGGACGCGCAACTTCATTCAATTCCTATGCGAATGCAGTCGCGGATCCGACTGGTTCCGGACTGACCGGTACCGCCGGAGAATTGTTGATTCAAAAAGTTAAAGGCACTCCGGTCGACCTCGTCATCCGAGCATTGGAAAGAACCGCCGGATCCGATCTGCTGTCCGCACCTAAAATTCTCGCCAAGAGCGGCGAGCCAGCAACCATTCATGTCGGCGAGGTGCACTGGTTTCCAACGGCGTTCGATGTTTCACTTGAGCGATACGCCCAGCCGAGCCTCGTCCCGCTCAACTATGCGGAAGAAAAAACCGGCGTAATTCTGGAGGTGACGCCGGAGCTTGATCCGGAGAGCGGAACGATCAACATGAAACTTTCTCCTGAAATCCGCGAGCTGGCAGGATTTGACGAACAGCATGTCGGTACCATCTGGCCGGAATTCGGCAACGAGTCTCTGGATATGAATAGCGACACGCCTGCAAATAACAGCCTGATCGATTTTCTCACGCTCCGGGAGCAAAGCCGCACAATTAACGCCGACCGACTGATCGCCCGCCGTCCGGTTTTTAAAACCCGTAAAGTCAACACATCGGTAACTATTGAGGACGGCAGCACCATCGCCATGGGCGGCCTTATCAAAGAACAGCTCGAAACATTTAAAGACAGCGTTCCAATCCTTGGAAAAATTCCACTGCTTGGCCGCCTCTTCCGCTCAGAAGGAGAGCGAACCGTGAAACGCAATCTGTTGATTTTCGTCACGGCGAGTCAGGTGGACGCCTCCGGCCACAAGAAGAGCGCGAGATAAAGCCGATTCATCCAATACTCGGAAATTCCGGCGACCATGAAACCTATTCTCACAGCCTGCCTGATCGTCTGCGGTCTTTGCGGCGAAGCGGCGGCGACCCGGGTTCTGGACGAGAATTTTGAAGGAGCCTTTCCGCCCGCTAACTGGACTGCCGTTTCGATTGATCAAAGCGCCACCTATAAACACGCCGGAAACTACAGTGCGAAATTCAGCGCGAACACCGACTCGCTGATTACGCCGCCCATCGCATCAGCGGAGACATTAACTTTCTGGTCCTACACGACATCCACAGATCCCGGAATTGTTGTCGAACAAAGTTCCGGCACGAACGGGCCGTGGAGCGCGGTTTCCGGAAGTCCATTCAGTGGAAACGCCGGACAGTGGAATCAGCGCACCGTCGTCGTCAGCAACCGCTACGTTCGCTTCGGGAAAAGCGGCTCGGGAACACTTTATTTGGACGATGTCACCATCGACGGCGGCGCCGGTGCCAGCAATCAGCCGCCGGTACTGAGCCCGATCGGCAACCGCACAGTTCTCGAAATGGAACCGCTTACCTTTTCAGTCACCGCAAGCGATCCGGTTGACCGCGACCTCGTGCTGCTAGGCGCGACCGGATTGCCGGCCGGCGCGGTTTTCACTAACGGCATGTTCCTTTGGAGCCATGCCGCGCCGGCGGGCGCGTACATCATTACGTTTTCCGCGTCCGACAAAGATGGCGGCGACAGCGAGACTGTTACGCTCACGGTCGTCGAGCGGCCCAAGCTGCTGATTTCTGAAGTCGCCGATCCGTCCGGAACTGGCGGTGATGTCTGCCGGTTCGTGGAGCTGTACAACGCCGGAGCGAGTTCAATTAATTTATCTGCGGACGGCTGGACGCTGAGCAAGCAGGTCAACGGCGGAACATGGTACAATGTTCCACTCACTGGAACCGTCTCGGCGGCCGGGACTTATCTCGTCGCATACAGCGCGCCGGATTTCCAAAGCGCATACGGTCGTGCGCCGGATATGGAAAGTGCAACCATCAGCGGCAATGGAAACGACGCGTACTTTCTCTACTACCAAGGCGGACCTTCCGGCGGAACATTAATCGACATTTACGGACAGACTGATACGGATGGAACCGCAACCTCGTGGGATTACGCCGACGGCCACGCGGTACGAAACAGTCGCGTTTTCCAGCCCAGCTCCGTCTGGAACGTTTCGGAGTGGACGATTGAATCCGGCGCCGGACCCGATGAAATGACCCCCGGAGCGCATGGCCCGACCCCGCAGTTCCAAGGATTGGAAAATCCGTTTGTCTTTCTCGGCGACGATCTCCGCACGATTGTTACCGCCGTGAACACCGTGCGCACGGATGTGATTTCCCTGTCCGCCACCGCCCTTCCTTCCGGAGCGACTTTCACTGCGGTGACCGGAACCAACACCGTCAGCGGCACGCTGAACTGGAACAACCCGACCGCCGGAGTGTACACCGCAACCTTCGCCGCCGCCGGAAAAGCTGGAACAACCGTTGCGGATATCACCATCAGCGTTTCCGGCGGCTCGCGGATTGATGGGTATTTTTACGGCTGGAAAAACGGAACTGTCGTGAAACTGAAAAACGGTCAGTTTTGGAAAAACACAGGCGGCGTCGGCTCCGTCTGTCCGGGATTGTTCAACCCAAATATCGTCGTCACCAACCGGGCAGGAACTCGCTATATGATGATTGAGTCGGTGGCGGAATCCAAAGCCGTGACACAGATTGATGTCACCGAAAGCTCGGTCACCAACGCTTTCACCGGGCTGCACAATCTAAATGTTTACCAGCTCGCCGACGGAACAATCTGGAAACAGATTTCGTTTGAAAATATCCCGAGCAACGCCTCTTCCGTAACCGCGTGGCGCTGGATGGAAAATCGTGTCCAGCAGATGCGCTTCATCGATCGCGCCGACCGCGTCATCGGAAGCTGCATTGTCGAAGCATCCGGCGCGCCGGAAAACGCACCAGTCGTCAGCGAGGTCGACGGCTATTTCCGTGGCTGGCAGAATAAGCGAATTTTTGCGCTCAAAAATGGACAGTTCTGGCAGCAAACCTCGATCGAGAGTTCGTCGCAAACGCTTTATCGCCCAGCCGTTATTATTAGCAACTGGCTGCAAACCGGAAGCTGGCGCATGAGCCTTGCGGGTGAGGTCGGGTATGTTTCTGTTCAGCCGTTGACCAACGTGACGCGCACCGCCGTTGCCGGAAATTTTTACGGGTTCGGATGCAAAAACATTTTCCGCCTCGCCAATGGAAGCTGGTGGAAACAGACCTCGCTCGACTGCTCGACATCCATGCGAACCGCTCCGGAAATTCTGATCTGGAGGGAAAACGGCACCGACTATCTGGAAATGCCCGATGAAGGGCGCCGCATTGTAGCGGAAGAGCTGCATCCGCTACTCGAAAGCACCGTAACAAACAGCTTCGCCGGGCTGCACCACGGAAACATCTATCGTTGTGCCGGAGCGAGCGATTGGATCCAACTCAGCTTTGAACATATCAGTACAAACTTTACTGCGCCAACCGTCATGCTCTGGGCGGAAGGCGCCGTCACCAACATGGTGGTGCGTGACAGCCGTGATGTCACCATCGGCACCTGCATCGTTGCGGATCCATCCGCAGACGCTGACGGCGACGGCTTAAATAATTCGGCAGAAGTCCTCGCCGGAGCTGATCCGCTGAATGCGAAGTCGGCGTTTAAGCTCTACCAAAAAGACACCCGTGTGTTGAGTTGGGATTCCGTCGAGGGGCGTGTTTATGCGATTGGATGGACGGCTTCACTAGCCGAGCCTTTCCAGACCTTGGAAAACTCGATCGCCTGGCCGCAGAACAGCTGGACCGACACGGTTCACGCCGCCGGAACAAAAGGTTTTTACCGCGTCAGCGTCCGTCTTGCGGAATAAGGTTCCAAGGTCTGGAACAATCAGGGTTTCGCCTGCGAAGCGGACGGGTAGAACGGCTTCCGAAAGGTTTCATCGAAGTCGTATCCGTCAGCGAAATCCGCACGGCTGTCTTTCTCGGTTTTCCCGAGCAGTCCGCTCTCAACCATGTTGAAAACGATTTCGCCGACATCTTCTGTACACCGGATTCCCCAGCCGTTCAGCACGGTTTTTGTCATCGGCCCGTATTCTGAAAGAGCGAATTCGCGAATCCCATCGAGCAGTTCCTGTCCACTGACATGGCGCGGCTTGTCGAGACGCCGAACGGTATAATCAAGTCCGGCACGGACAAAAATATAGGCAGCCGCCACATACCGTGGGTCGCGGATCAGAATGCTGGCCAAAAGTTGTTCGGTGTTCGGATTCTTCATTCCGCCAGCCCTTCCCGGATTTTGGCGGCAAGCTTTTCCATTTCAGCAAGGTTATCATATTTTTTGGCGTTCCAGTTCCAATGGTGTCCGTCGCCTTCAAAACGAGGAATGACGTGGAAATGGATATGCGGAACAACCTGTCCGGCGGCTGCGCCGTTGTTCTGAATGATATTCACGCCGGTGGCACCGAGCCCCTTGATCTGCGCGGCGGCGATTCGCTTGCAAACCAACATCAGTTTGGCGAGCACCTCGTCCGGCGTTTCGGTGACAGGATCATAACAGGTTTTCGGAATAACCAGCGCGTGCCCTTTGATGATCGGTC